>CAZWVR010000049.1:0-16684 GCA_964637235.1 uncultured Bacteroidales bacterium
TGCCATCACTACCATGTGTTGATACTGCACGAGGCCAAAGCATTGGTTCTGGGAAACCACCTTCAATAGAGCCTTGTGTCCAACCAGAACCATTAGCTCCAATAGCACTTGTCCAAAGGAACAAACCTCCTGCACTACGATAGTGATTTGTTACCAATTCATTATTCCCTGCAACCATATAAGCAGGCCAGCCAGTCCGTTGATTTGCTTCAACATGAACGTTTGTTCCCTCCATAGTAGTATATAACCACTGGGTACCATCATAATAATTATAGCCGGTACCACGAGTACTACCACCATCTGCATTCTCCTGATCTTCTAACCAAACAGCAGAAACAGTTCCGTCTGGATGAGTATAAATTCTATGTGCCACTGCAGAATTGGTCTGTAAATCATAAAGAGTTAGACCTATGGGTACACCCAGAGTGTCAATTGTGTTAAAATCTCTTTGTGAAAAATGTACAGGATGCTTTTTCAATAGCATCTTAGCATAGGAATAGTCCTTTTTAAAAATAGGAGTAAGATGTCTCGGATAAACATCTTTTTGTGCAAACATTGAAACTGACAACATTACTGCTGTCAAAAGTAAAATAATTCGCTTCATAGTATAAAGTTTTTGGTTTTTCAATTTATAAATAAATACCGGAAGTACGCATTTAACAGACATAATAATTTACTAAAAAGTTGCATACTTCCGGTATTTTAAATCAATACATAGGATCCTCGTAATTAGGATTCTCCCAACCAGTTTTTCTATGACCTTTAACTACTAATTTACGAATTAAAGTCATAGTAGAATCATAAAGTTCAAATTCAAAATATATACTGTCTGGGGGTGCAGAGAAATCGTCAATATCCTTTGCATAATGCCATATATGGCTATTTTTTATAGTCACTCTATTAGCATTAGAAGCAGGATAAGCCCGATTACCAGAAACAGAACCTGCATTTTGAACATTAAAAGTTAAATTAACTGTATCAGCTTTAGCACGTATCTTAAATTTATATGGATAAACATCTAATCCTGTATTAGGGTGTCCAGCGGAATTATCAATCCAAACAGAGTCTTTTGTTGGATTAAATGCAGTATTATAAATATAAAGCTTATACCAATCTGTCACAAGAGTATCTGTATTAGGATCAAAATCACGTACATAATACTCCCCGCATACAGGATATACAGAGGAATATTTTACGTATTCTTTCCAATTGGGATAAGTATCACACGCCGATATGAAAATTATCACGGCTATTATAAGAAAAGCTAATTTCCTCATAGATTTAAATTTTAAGATTATTTTTTCCAAGTATATGTTTTTGTTAAAGCTTGATCAATAAAGGTAATTGTAAGTTTTAACTGTGGATGAGTAGGAGAAGGAATATATTCAGCACTTCCCTTATATCTTCCCAAATCTTCCCAAACACCTGGGACAACTATAAAATGACCTACATTATTAGGATCTTCTACAAGGACTACTGGATAATCTTTATTGGGATCATCAATAGCCTGAGACATTTGCCAAAAACCTTTTACAGAATGCTTAGTAATAGTGCTATGATAAAGGAATCCTATTCTATAATCACCTCCAATATCTGTAATATAGGGATCTCCATTATAAACTAATACAGTCCTATATGCATAAGAACTCCAACCAAAACCATTAGTGGCTTTATATACCACTTGATATAAGCCAGCTTCCTTAGGATTAACCTGACCGGAAACAATAGTATAAGTAAGGGGTGTATCACATGCAAAAGCTTCCACACCTTCTTCTGTATAAGTGCTGCCCACAGGAAAACTTATCATTGGATCTCCAAGTAATTTAATATCAGGTTTACAAGAGACCATAGATACATGGTCAGTTGTATCTACGTCCCATAATACATTACAAGAAGCTATGAATAAAATGCCTATTATTGCTAAAAATAGTTTTTTCATAATTTTAATTTTTTATTTTGATGAAGTATAATCAGAAGTAGGATCCCACCAAACGGGTTTATATAGAGGCTGTACCTTCGGAGTATTAGGATTACGACTCTGTTCTGTACTAGGGAACATTAACCTTTTTGGATAAGGATTTGTTTTAGGTAATACACCCGTTACAGAGACAGTAAACTCTCCTAATTTATATTCCGAAGCAAAATTCGGATCGCCAGGTTGAACTGGACTATTTTCCGGATAACCTGTTCTATTATGCTCAAAGAATGCTTCATGACCTTGAATATTAGCCATTGCTATCCACTTCTGGACTATTATTCTTTTTATCAGAGTATCAGTAGGCATTGTATTAGGATCAAAATCACCATAATAGCGTTTATTCAAAACATCGTGATAATCAATATCTCCAAGGCTTTCATTAGCATTTATAGGATCTCCTTTATAATTCTGCATCAATCTACTAAAATCTGCCTCTATTGCTTTCTGATATAAAGTAGTAGGATCTCCAAATACATTATTAAATCTCACAGAAGCCTCAGCTTGTAAGAAATAACTTTCAGCAGCAGTTATAAAATATGTAGGAGTAAGAGCTGTTACTCTTGGACGAGATATTTCTACATCTTGTCCCGGATAACTATAAACATTTCTATAATCCCCTTGATACATACCGCGGTGATTATCAATATCATCTTCCTCACCTCTGGGACGTAAGAAAATATAATCTAAACGTGGATCTTGATAATATTTAAGCAAATCTATCAAAGTTTTACTTGCTCTAAGATTTATATTACCTCTACCACGATATTCACGTCCATATACATAATTATCACGTCCTGCTTCATCTGCAAAATCATCGAATTTTGCATCCACAGTTAAAAACTTAGCTCCTTCTTGGGCAAGTTTTTCTATACCCTGTTGTGCAACAGTAGGACGTTTATAAACTTCTCTCAAATAAATCTTCAATTTTAAAGTATTAGCAAATTCAATCCATTTATCCATATCTCCATTAAAAATTAAATCACCTTCTTCTATTTTAGGGCATTCTGAACAACTCTCATACTTTTGTATAGCATCGTCAATTCTGACAATTAAAGAGTCATAAACATCATAACCATTTTCAAAATGAGGAGGCAATCCTTTAAAAGCTTCAGAAAAAGGAATTTGATCATAGAAATCTGCCATAAACTGGAATATATAAGATTGAAATACAGTAGCTACCAAATAGTAGGTCCAATTACTATCCTCCTTAGCTTTATTTCTAATCCATTCCAAATCCATCATAGCATTTGGATAAATATTTGACCAGCCTGCGATATCGTAAGAATAATCACCAGCAGTGACGTTATAACTATCTTCTGTTTGATAATCAGGAGCATTAGCGTCAGAAGTCCAATGTTCAGACCATATTTCACCCAGAATTAGATAACTACTACCTATAACAGAAGCAGCATTTTCAATAGCTGCTGGGAGAACAGTTTCCATTGGAACATCCTCAGGAACATTGGGATTATGGTTAACATCCAGAAATTTTTTACAACTACTTATAAGAAAAACCGAAAATATTATTAGTAAAGCAAATTTTATAGTTTTCATAATAGTTAATTTTAAAATTTAAATGTTAAAGAGAAACCCAGAGTTCTGACCGAAGGAGTAGCACCGAATTCTCCAAAGTCAGCGGTTAAATCATTTCCATAAGTTGTAAGCTCTGGATCTATGATATTATTAGATTTAGGCGTCCATATAAATAAATTATTACCTACAAATCCTAAACTCATATAACCGAAAGGAGTTTTAGCAAGCCATTTTTTCGGAATAATAATTTGAAGTGATAAATCTCTGAGTTTTACAAAAGTTTTACTAACCATTTCATGCTCACCTAATAGAGGTCCACCCATATCCCAATAAGAAAATGCCGAACCACCCAAAACTTCATAAAATACAGGGGTAGTATTTTCTCTATAAATAGGATTTCCATTCTTATCCACACCAGCAAAAACTACAGAATTTGGAACAATAAATGGCTGACGGTCATTATATAAAGTTGTAGGAGTTGTTCCAGTAAAATATACCATACCAGCAGTACGCGAATGCATTATACCACCTTGTCTCCAATCAACAGTAGCAGATAAAGAGATAAAACGGAATAAAGTTAAATTAGTATTAAATCCTGTAATAAAATCATATTCTGATTTACCATATTTTACATAACCTTGGTCAGCGAGCTTAGGAATTCCCTGAGCGTCAACTATAATATGCTCAACGCCATTAGGATCTTTCCAGATTGCACGAGCGGAACCTTCAAATATACCTATTCTACCGCCAGGATAAGCACGGAACCAATGCTCAGTACCACCGAGCAATCCCATAATATCAACCTTTTCCAAAGCAGAGTCTAAGGTTACCAATGTAGATTTATTATGAGAGAAGTTCCAACTTATTTCCCAATATACATTTCTTGTTTTTACAGGAATAACCGTAACCATCAATTCTATACCACGGTTATTTATCTTACCCAAATTCATATATTGATAAGTATAGCCAGAGGACGGAGATTGTTCTACAGGGAAAATCAAATTATGGATATTTCTGTTATACCAAGTAAAATCAATTTTAAGTCTACCTTGGAAAAAGCGGGAATCTGTACCAACCTCAACTTCCTCTGTAAGCTCAGGTGTAAGCTTTGGATTACCAGCTAAATTACTCAAAGTAAAACCATTTGTGTTGGAAGGTAGAGGGAAACGTCCTGGCTGTCTAAAATATGGATATATAACATAAGCAGGAGCATCATTACCTGTTTTACCATAAGAAAAACGCAATTTACCGAAAGTATAATATTTTTTAATATTCTCAAAGAAAGGCAAAGCATCTGTAAATACCCATCCCAAACTTACACTTGGATAAAAGAAACTATTATGATCAAGTGGCAATGTAGAAGACCAGTCATTACGAGCACTTGTTGTTAAAGTTAACCAACTTTTATAACTAACTTCCAAATTACCATATACACCAATAAGACGACGCAATGAACTATACTGATTAACTACTGGTGTTCCATAAGTATTGGAAATGTGATAAAAATTAGGGATAGAAATACCAGTAGCACCTTGATATTGACTACGATAAGCACGTTGATTAAAATTATGTCCTACTAATGCATTGATACTAAAATCGCCAAAATTATTATTATACATTAAAATCAAATCAGTATTAAGCTGATATATCCAATTAGTATAATTTTCCACACGGCCTTCTTCTGGGTCAACGCCGGCGTTAAAGCCATTAGGATCATTGATTTTTCTTGCTCTCCATTCTTTAAGTTGTCTATTTGAGACGTCAGAACCTGCACGAAATACTAAACTTAAGAAATCATTAAAATCATAATCTAATTCTGCCATACCATATACACGGTCTTCATTATTAAAGTTTCCATTTTCCAGCAAAGGCCAATAGGGATTTGTAGTATAAGGACTATAATAATGGTTTATATCAAAGAAAGGATCTTTATAATTTGCCAATTCTAATATAGGAATATCGCGAGGTTGTTGAAGCACATTGTTCCATACAGATTGTCCACCTTGTCCAGTAGGAACAAATCTGTTAGTTTTCTTAACATAATTAAAAGAAGCAGTACTTCTGAAATGATTAGCCAGTTTAGTTTTTCCTCTTAAAGCAACAGTATTTCTATTATAAGTATCTCTGTCGTAAGGCATAATTCCATCATCACGTACATTTGAATAAGATAAGAAATAAGAAGTTTTACTATCTCCGCCTGCTACAGAGACAGAATTTTGGAAAGTATGTCCAACTTCAAAGAAATCAGCGACATTAGTAGGTAAAGCTTTATAAGGCTTTATAAGTCTTTTATTATCAACAACATGCCCCCAATAATGAAGTTTACCGTCAAATTTAGGTCCATAACTTGTATTTTCTCTTTGGTCCCAATTACCAAAAATACCTTGTCCATATACATTCTGAAATTGCGGGAGACGCAAAGGAGTAGAGAATTTAGCAGTAGAATTGATAGTAACCTCAGTACCTTTTTTCTTATCTGCACCTTTTTTAGTAGTAATAATAATTACACCATTTGCGGCGCGGTTTCCATACAAAGCAGTAGCAGCAGAACCTTTTAGGAAAGTAATACTTTCAATATCATCAGGGTTAATATCATTAGCTTGATTACCAAAGTCTGTACCGCCATTCAATGAAGTACTACCAGAGAAAGCATTGTTAATGGGAATACCATCTACAATATAAAGGGGCTGATTACCACCAGTAAATGAAGAAAAACCACGGAAAATAACACGAGTAGAAGCGCCTGGAGCACCGGAAGCAGTGGAAATATTAACACCAGCAATTTTACCTTCCAGAGCATTCAGAACACTGCGATTTCGTGTTTTTTGAATTTCATCAGAAGAAACAGAAGTAACAGCATATCCAATTTTCTTCTCATCTCTTTTAATATTTAAAGCTGTAACTGTTACTTCTTTAACCATAATTTCAGACTGCTTAAGCGTCACATTGATAACGTTTCCTGTAATAGGGACTTCCTTGGTCTCCATACCAGTAAAAGAAAAGACTAATGTTTTTGCATCATTGGGCACGTTCGTAAGTACATAATTACCGTCCAAGTCGGTCATAGTCGCAACCTTGGGGTATTCTTTAACTTTTACAATAGCCCCAGGTATTGACTGACCATCCTCACCTACAACTTTTCCTTTAATAGTTTTTTGAGCCATTAACGAAATTGTCCCTAAGATAAGGAACAAAAAAAGTAATAATCTTTTCATAACAGCAAAAATTTTCAACATTTATTAACGCAAAGATAAAAAACTAAAAAAATTAGCCAAATTTTTTAGCATAAAAAAGGTAAAAAAAAATAACGTTATTTCATAAGAATTTAAAGGGCAAGCAATTAGCTAATAAATTCAAAGAGATTACAAACTTCCTAATGCACAAAGCAATCGTTCAAAATAAATTTTAGCAATTCTACTACGACAGCGATAGTGATTTACAATAATTACAAAAGCCAAAGAACGATTATCATCAAAAACATAACCTGCAAAAGCTTTGGTACGCCGTAATGTTCCTGTCTTAGCAAAGACTTTACCCTTAGCAGAACATTTTCTACAATAAGATTTAAGGGTTCCATATACCCCAGCAACAGGAAGAGACTGTTTAAAGGTATTAAAATGATTGCTTTTATACATATAAGTTAAGACAAAAAGTAAATCTGCTGCACTTACTGCATCATAAGCAGATAAACCTGAACCGTCATATATTTGGATTGTATCAGGGATGCCTTTATCGAGCCAAAAATCAATAAGAGCCTGTGGAGCATTATCCGCATCTGGCTTATCATTTAATCTTAAAGCAATGGCTCTCAAAAGTAGTTCAGCAAATAAATTTATACTTTTACGATTAGTTTTTATAACTATTTCACGCAGGGGTAAAGACAATCCAGTATATAAAGTTTTACGGGCATTATAAATTAAATTAGTATCCCCCAATATACGAATAGTTGTAAAAGTATCTGCAAGAATTCCAGTTTTTTTCAAAGTATCAAAAAGCATATATGCTGCATAAAGTGGCGGATCCGGCATTGAACCTTTAACTTTAAAATCACGTTTATATTTAGGCAATCTACCCTTCACAATTCTTTGATAAGTATAAGGAGCCCCGTAAATATAAGCTTGGTCAGAGTGTATATTAGCAGTACGTACATAATTTTTTATAGACAAGTTTGGAATATAAGGCGTAATTTTGGTAATATATGTAGGAGCACCTGAATATTTTCCTGTACGGAAATGTATAACATAAGCATTATCTAATATTGTCAAAGCAGTAGGCGCTGCTCCATAATAATTTCCAATATCTTCCCAAGCCCATTTTCCCGGTATCACTTGCCAACCATAAATTGAGGCATCGGCAATAATTTTACCCTTAATACGCTTAATGCCAGCTCTTTTTATAGCATTAACCCAATTGCTTAAAAAATTATGATTATCAGTAGCTTCAAAATAACGAGAACCCAAAGTAGGATCTCCAAAACCCTTTATATACAAATCTCCGTATAATACACTATCTTTTATTATACCAGTATATTGTAAAAGAGTTTTAAATCTGTAATTTTCTCCCAAAGTTTGCAAAGCAGCAGCAGTCGTCATAAGCTTAAGTGTAGAAGCCGGCTGAAGCAACAGATGCGAGTTCCTCTCATATAAAGTATCTCCACTATTCAAATCTACAACAATAGCTGCTACTGATGCATATTTAAAACAAGATAATGAAAAAATTTTATCAAAAGTTTGTGAAAGTGATTGCCCAAATACAACAAAAGGCAAATAGAACATAATAAAAATTACTAACCTATACATCATTAAGTTTTTTGAGCAGAAAGATAAAAAATAAAAATGTATAAAAAAACTTACCTATCGATTAAAATAAACCATTATTACTCAGCTTAATTTCTATTGCCAATTAAAAACAAAATGACCAGGAATAATTCCCGCTTGATAAGAAGAAATGAGCTTACCATTAACATTATACCTATATATAGTACCATTTTGCATATAATCCTTAGCATCTGAAACAAATATTTCCCCATCTGGACTTATAGCTAATCCATAAAATAGTTTACCCTGACTCGCAATAAAAGGAGAATTCGGCAACTTATGAGAATAAATAGACATCTTATATATACCACTAATTACATCGTTTTGTGTTTGCCAACTACCCTTTATCCAATATAAATATTCACCTTGTTTATCTATTGTTAATCTAAAAGGAGAATAACGCCTGCTTGCAAAATAAAAAACGGTGTCTATTGAAAAATGCTCTATATCTATTTTAGTAAGTGCAGGAAGCTCATTTTCAGATGTATCTGACATATTACCACCATCAGATAAAACCCATAAAAAACCATTTTTATCAATAACCATACTATTAGGCTGATAGGCAACTTCAATAGAATCACAAACAGAAGCAGTTGCAATATCTATCTTATAAATTTTATTTCCATAAGACCAATTACAAGCATATAAACAACCTGAATAAAAAAGTAATTTTTCCGTAGAACGACCTACATAAATTTTCCCAATTTTACAAAAATGACGAACGTCAATAATATCGATATAAGGGCTATACAAATCTGAAACATAACCTTTATTAGATTTTATGAATAAATATCGCGGAGATGGGAGCCCGTCTATATAAGAGAGATATTTTCCGGTATATCTATCAATAACCCATATTTTACCAGAATTATTAACTACTAAAAACAAAAGTGAATCTAAAATGACTCCTGATTGAGCAACATCTCCAAGAGGTAGCTTATTTACTTTGAAAAAAACATCATTAACTATACTATCAGCTTCCAAATCTATAAAACTTAAAGAAGCATTTCCATTAGTATAATTACCCTCATTTATCACAAAAACACCTTTTGAGGAAAAATTATATTGAAGTATATTCTCTGGTTTCCTTTTACAGGAAACTACCAAAAATATCAATAAAATAAAAGTTGAAAGTTTCATTAGTTATAATTTTAGACAAATAGTGCACAAAGATATCAAAAAAGAGCTATACTATCATATTTAAAGAAAAACTTGTTTTTTTAAAAAAAAGGATATATTTTTGCGGTGCAAAAGCGGTCTGTAGCTCAGCTGGTAGAGCACGGGACTCTTAATCCTGGGGTCCAGGGTTCGAATCCCTGCAGACCGGCAAAAAAATAAATGGGGCTGTCCTAAAAAGGCAGTCCCACTTTTTATATAAACACTTTCTAAAATTATAGTTTTGAACAGCTTTTTTTATGCTAAATTTTATTTTTTTGACGAAATAATAATATTATTAGATTAAATCTTTGGATTAATTGAATTTATTTATTTTTTTTGTGATGTTAAACCCCTAAAAATAATAATATGGACTATGGTAATGTTCCTACCCAAGCCGCAACAGGCGTAAGTACGGGAGTACTTATTATTGAATTAATTATTGCAATTATTGTTATTGCAAGCCTTTGGAAACTTTTCTCAAAAGCAGGACAGCCTGGTTGGGCTGCAATTATTCCTATTTACAATGTAATAGTATGGCTTAATGTTATTAAAAGACCGATATGGTGGATAATTTTATTATTCATCCCTTTTGTTAATATAATAATAATGATTATTATGGATATTGATACAGCAAAAGCTTTTGGAAAAGATGTCGGATTTGGTATAGGTATTATATTTTTCCCATATATTTTCTTACCTATACTTGCTTTTGGAAATAGTGAATACCAACCAGAAGCTCTCGGCAGAGAATAATTTAAATTATTCACAGATTTTAAGCAAAGGGGGCGTCTAAAAAGGCTCCCCTTTTTTTATTTTATAATTTTTTACCGTATTATCACTTTTTTTTATAAATCTAATAAAAAATTATAACATCATTACTTTTTGAACACCCCCTTTTATTTAAAATTATGCCCGAGAAGGGTAAGTTTGCAAATCCAACTTACTGCTCATCAACTTTCTGGTCAATAGGCTGCTGTTTTTCCTGTTTATTTTCTGTTTTTCTCATACTAACTGATATATGAGATAATTCGCTGGGATATTCATCTAAAAAGACCTCATCGAATATCTGAGACTCAATACGTTTAAGTTCTTCTTTTTCTTTGTGTATTTCTTTACTGAGTATATATTTATATCTCATTCGTATTAAACCATATATTTTTTGCTTCAAACGTTCTATATCTTTCTGGCTTTTTAAGGAAATTGCTTTATATCTATCAATTATAGCATTCATTTCGCTTTTAATATCTGGCTCATCTATTCTTTGAATTTTCTCACTTAACATTTTTATTTTCTCCTCACTCTGTTTTATAACTTCACGATATTTTTCTATTTTCTGGTTAGCTTCTATAATTTGTTCCAAAATACGGATATATTTATCTTTATTTTGCTTTTTAAGTTTTAAATATTCAATATTTATAGCGTCTATTTGTTCATTAATGGAGGGATGAATAAACTCGGAGTAAGAAAATATAAAATTAAATAGACTTTCAGTAGGTTTTATTTTATAAGCTTCGGTCATTAATTTAAGAGCCTCATTAATTCTATTGATTCGTAGATATCCTTGCGCATTTTTAAGTTTCATTTTAGCAAGGAGCTTTTTTTTACGATTTTTATTTATAAAAAATACAACAAAAAGGATTAAAATATCTACGATTATAATATAAGTTTGGTGTAAAATAGACAGTTTTTCTGTAAAAAGGATAATTAAAGAAACCACTACAAATATTAGAAGTAAACTCATCATAATTATGTTAGCAGCTACAGAAAGCTGCTTTTCTACAATTTCCTGTAGTTTTTTTTGTATATCCTTGTGAGTTTCCATATTAAAAATTTTTTAGCAAACCATTGTTTACTTTGTGTAAATTATTATGTAAAATAATAAATTTTATTTGACTTTTCCAAATTTCACAATAAAAGTTTTATATAAATACTTTACTAAAAGTAAAATATACTTTACAATATTAAAAAAGAAGGCACTCTATAAAAAAAATAACTCATTAAAAATCAGTAAAATATAAAAGAATACATAGATCAAGTAAATTAACAAAATGATAAATTTTTTATTTTTTTTTTTTTCTATGGGTTATGAAAATAATTCTGACTTGCCAATAAAATTTTTACCTATATCTTTGCCATAAATTTGAATTAAAAAAAAATTACTATGCAAAAACGACTTATTGAATGTGTACCAAATTTTAGTGAAGGACGGGATATGTCCGTCATAAAACAAATAACAGATGCAATTGAAAGCATTGAAGGTATCAAACTTTTAAATGTTGATCCTGGAGCAGCAACGAATAGGACAGTTGTAACATTTGTAGGAGAACCAGAAGCAGTAGTTGAAGCTGCATTTCAAGGGATAAAAAAAGCAGCAGAACTTATTGATATGTCAAAACATAGTGGTGAGCATCCACGGATGGGAGCAACAGATGTAGTACCCTTAGTTCCCATTTCCGGGATAAGTATGCAAGAGACGGTTGAATATGCTCGCAAATTAGCAAAACGCGTTGGCGAAGAATTACAAATTCCAGTTTATTGCTATGAATTCGCCGCTTATGAGGAAAAAAGGCGAAATTTAGCCAATATTCGTTCAGGAGAATATGAAGCACTTCCTGAGAAATTAAAAGATCCTGAATGGAAACCAGATTTTGGTCCAGCAGAATTTAACGAACGTGTAAAAAAGACAGGAGCAACAGTAATTGGCGCAAGGAATTTTCTAATAGCATTTAATGTTAACCTCAACACAACGTCTGTAAGACGAGCCAATGCAATAGCTTTTGACGTTAGAGAATTAGGTCGTATTAAACGGAAAGGCAACCCATTAACAGGTGAAATTGTAAAAGACGAAAACGGTAATCCTATACGAATTCCTGGGCGGTTAAGAAAAGTAAAAGCTATTGGTTGGTATATAAAAGAATATGGCATAGCACAAATTTCTATGAATTTGACAGATATTACAGTCACACCGATGCATATAGCTTTTGAAACTGTATGTGAACGAGCAAGATTAAGGGGAGTGAGAGTAACAGGTTCAGAAATAGTTGGATTAGTTCCCCTGCAAGCAATGTTAGACGCTGGTAAATATTTTTTACGCAAACAAAAACGTTCGCTTGGAGTACCGGAGGAAGAAATCATCAAAATAGCTATAAAATCTCTCGGATTAGATGATTTAAAGCCATTCAATCCTAAGGAAAAAATAATTGAATACATATTAGAAGATGAAAAAGAAGAGAGTTTAATAAAACTAAATCTTCGGGAATTTGCAAACGAAACGTCATCGGAGAGTCCTGCACCTGGTGGAGGTTCAATATCTGCATATATGGGCAGTTTAGGAGTGGCTCTTGGTACTATGGTAGCAAATTTATCTTCTCACAAACGAGGTTGGGACGATAGATGGGAAGAATTTTCTAATTGGGCTGAAAAAGGACAAAAACTCAAAGACACCCTTCTGCAATTAGTAGATCGCGATACAGAAGCTTTTAACAAAATTATGGAAGCATATCGTATGCCTAAAAACACTGAGGAAGAAAAAAGAAAACGAAATGAAGCGATTGAAAAAGCTACTGAAAATGCCATAAATGTTCCTCTGGAAGTTATGAAAACAGCTTACGAAGGACTATTTATTGCAGAGGCTATGGCAAAAATTGGGATGGAGGCTTCTGTAAGTGATGCAGGAGTAGGAGCATTAGCATTATTAGCAGCTATTCGTGGTGCACATTTAAATGTAAAAATAAATGCTCAAAGCATCAAAAATATTGATTTTAAAGAAAAAGTATTAAAAGAAGCAGCAGATATTGAAGCAAAAGCAATAGAGCTCCACGATAAAATCTTAGACATAGTCAATAGCAAAATAAAAGTCTAATAATCAGGGGGCTGTCCTTTGGTTTTGATGTATTATGGACAGCCCTATTTTATTCAAATAGCAATTTTTATTTTTTGCCCAGCTGCAATGCCTCCATATAATTTTTAACTATTTGATGGATATATTTTCCTATTATATCAAATTCCAGATTGACCACAGTTCCCTCTTTGATATTATGGAAATTAGTAATTTTATAGGTATAGGGTATAATTGCTACTTGAAAACGTCCTTTTTGAGAATTTACTACCGTCAAACTAACGCCATTGACGGCTATTGAGCCCTTTTCCACTGTAAAATTGCCTGTTGAGGGATCATATTCAAAAGTAAAGTACCAGCTTCCGTCCAATTCTTCAACTTTTGTACAGATTCCCGTCTGATCTACGTGCCCCTGAACAAGATGACCATCGAGGAAACTATCGGGACGCATACTACGTTCAAGATTTACTTCATCGCCTATTTTCAGCAATCCGAGATTAGTTTTTTTCAATGTTTCCTCAACAGCAGTAACAGTATATCGCTTTTTATGTTTATCTACATCAACTACTGTCAAGCATACCCCATTATGAGCCACGCTTTGGTCAATTCTGAGTTGGTCAGCAAATTCACATTCAAGAGTGATATGCAGATTAGTACCTTCTTTGCGAAGGTCAACGACTTTACCTGTTGTTTCAACTATTCCTGAGAACATTTTTTATGCAAAAGTAATTTTTTATATTTTCTTTTTTATATGACAAACGTCATTTTTAATATAATTAACTTTTAGATAAAAAAGGAGGGGATATCACTGATTTACAACAGCGATTTTCAGCATTTCAATTTTAAACAAAATATTATAATTTACTGGATTTCAATAAATTATAGTATCTTTATCAGGAGGATATTTCCATCTTTTATGAGACCAAAGCCACATATAGGGATACTTTTTTATTTCGGCTTCAAGGCGCTGCATAAAAAGTTTAGTAATCTGTCCCTTTGGTAGTTCTCTGGGCCTATCTGTAAGGGGAAAAAGTTTTATTTTGTAATAACCTCTTTTTACCCGATACGTATTAAAAAAAAGAACAGGAGTATTTTTTAGCTTAGCATAAACTTCCACACCTTGAAGGACAGGAGTAGGTCTGTTTAAGAAGTTAACCCATATAGCTTTTTTTCTATTTGACGGATTTTGATCTGCAAGCATAATAACACAAAAAGGCTCTAATTGGTTTACAAAGCTACGGGCAGTAATATTTATTGAGACCATTTTTACGCCAAAACGTTCTCTCTTTTTTTTGATAAATCTATCTATATATTTATTTTTCAATGGTTTATAAAGTATAACTACTTTATGTTTAAGGACAAACGGAGAAGCCTGTGTTCCCCATTCCCAATTTCCAAAATGTCCTCCTGCATATATTACATTTTTACCTTCGTTATAATACTTAATATCTACTTCAGGATTTTCAACGGTATATCTTTTTTCGAACTGTTTTTTTGACAAAGTATAACCTTTAATACTTTCAAGCAAAATATCAGCCAGATTTAAATAAAATTTATTTTTAATTTTTGTTAACTCTTTTTCAGATTTTTCAGGAAAAGAATTTTTCAAATTTTGCTCAATGACTTTTCGTCTATATCCTAAAATTTTCATCAGTAGAGCAGTAATATCAGCCATAAGATATAATAAAAAGAAAGGCACAAAGCGAAAAACTTCGATTATTAATCTAAAAAAAAGGTATTCAATCATTTGGATATAGTTTTCCATCAGTTAATCTGAGGATTCTATCAGATATTTTGGCTAATTGCTCATCGTGTGTGACAATGACAAAAGTTTGCCCAAAAGTTTCTCGAAGTTTAAAAAAAAGCTTATGTAAATCTGTTTTGTGGGCTAAATCTAAATTACCGGAAGGTTCATCAGCTAATATTACCTTAGGATTATTTATCAAAGCTCTTGCAACGGCGACTCTTTGCTGTTCACCACCGGAGAGCTGAGCTGGTTTATGGTCTGCCCTATCTGATAAATTAAGGTAATCGAGTAATTCTGTTGCTTTTTTATAAGCCTCATTTTTAGTAGTTCCTGCAATTAAAGCCGGGATAGCAATATTTTCCAAAGCTGTAAATTCTGGCAATAAGTTATGAAACTGAAAAACGAAACCGATGTATTTATTTCTGAACAACGAAAGTTCTCTATCATTTAAAGAATAAATATCTGTACTATCAATAAAGACTTTTCCGCTATCTGGTTTTAATAACGAGCCAATAATTTGTAATAATGTTGTTTTGCCTGCACCACTTTTTCCTACGATAGCTAAAATTTCGCTTTTTTCAACATATAAATTAATATCTTTAAGAATTTTTAAATCACCAAATTTTTTATTTATGTTTTGTGCGTCAATCATAATGTTTTATTTAGAAAAAGCCAATAAATATATGCAAAATAAATCACAAGCATTATAATGGCATTACTCCGTCTAAATTTTCTTTTTTTGCTAAAAATAGGGCTAATCATAAACCATAAAAGCAAACCGACAGCAGCCATAACAGCTAAATCCACCAAATATGCTTTATGATTAAATTTTATAGGCTTTACAAGGGCTGTTGTTCCTAATATTGCGAATATATTAAAGACATTTGAGCCTACTATATTACCGATAGAAATGTCCATTTTCTTTTTTATAGCGGCTATTATAGAAGTTGTTAGTTCAGGTAGGCTTGTACCTATTGCCACTATACTTATTGAAATAACCCTCTCGGAGATGCCTAAAAGTTTAGCAAGTTTAGAAGCTCCTTCAATAAGAAAATTGGCACCGATGGCTAAAACTATTGAGGATAATATAACGACTATAATAGCAACAAACAAGGAATATTCTTTCTTAGTTGTATCTATCTCCTCTTCATTATAACTTTTACGGGAATGTTTTATTTCCCAAAAAATATAGATAATCAGCAAAATTATAAAAATAAGCCCTTCCCATCTTTGCAAAGCATTATCAATCATAAAGATATAAATAAGCAGAAAACTAAAAAGCATAATGGGCATATCATATTTTACAGTGTCTTTTTGGACAGGAAGGGGTAATATAACAGCTGTAAGAGCTAAAACAAATGCTATATTTGAAATATTTGAACCTATAACATTGCCTAAGGAAATATCTGGGGCACCTTTTATAGCAGCTTCAAGACTTACTAAAAGCTCCGGTGCCGATGTACCAAAAGCAACAACGGTCATTCCTACAACAAGGGAGGAGATTTTAAAATACTTTGTAAGTTCTACACTACCCTTTACAAGAAATTTACCTGCGGCGAGTAATAATATAATGCCTCCAATGAGTTGTATTAAACTTATAAACATCAGTGTTT
>CAZWVR010000050.1:0-16663 GCA_964637235.1 uncultured Bacteroidales bacterium
TGCTGCGGCTTGGCGGCGGAGGCTGAGCGATGGAGCGAAGCCCCACGCACGCCAAAAAGAATAAAATATCGGAAATGCAAAATTATAGCACTAAGCATTCATAAAGGAATATTGTTCTTTAAAAGATAGCCGCAGCCATTTTTGCCGAGCCGAATACAAGCGGAAAGCCCGACCCGAGCGAAGCGAGGGGCACTCCCTATAAAAAATCTAATCTTCAAGTTTTATAAAATGCACCTCGTCGTAATCTTCTGTATTTTCCGGTATAATCCAAAGTTGTTTATTAGTTAGACGCAGTATTGTCCAAGTTATAGTTTGGTTATTGTCTAAGAATGTGATATTTATCTTTGTTTTATCTATATTAAATGCCCATTTGAAGTAGCTCTCCCAACCATTGTAGATATAAACGCCGTTTCTGTCTTTATAGAAGCCATATTGTGCATTATTTATCAAATCGGAGAACTTATCGGAAACGTCTTGTCCGTGTTTATACACTTTTTCAATAGCCCAAAGACCAGAGAGGCGAGAGGCAAGAGAGCGAAAGCTAACAGCAGGACCATCCTCATATCTGCTGCAACTGTTAATAATTAACGTAATTGCAATTATCAGTAAAAACCTTACTTTTGCCATAACTTTTTTATGCAAATTTAAAAATATTCTGATGATAAAATACATTTTTTGGGATTTTGATGGGACAATTGCTGATAGTTTGAATTTAGCAATAGAGGTCACAAATTTACTTGCAAAGAAATACAATTTGAAGCAAGTAGATATGAGCAAAATAGATTATTACAAAGGGTTGACAATATTTGAGTTAATAAAAGAGTTTAATTTAAACATTCTTAACATACCAAAATTAGCTATTGAATTTAAACGACTTATACGTGAAAGAGTAAATGAATTAGAGCTTATACCGAATTTAAATGAGGTTATATTAAAAATTTCAGAGTATGCAATGCAAGGGATTTTAACCTCAAATTCTAAACAAAATGTAAAAATATTTTTAGAAAATCACTCTTTGGCAAATTACTTTTGCTGTATTTTTTCAGAAAGGCAATTTATGGGGAAAGAATTTTCTTTACGCAAGATACTCAGAAAAATGAAAATTTCAAGGTCTGAGATAATATATATAGGAGATGAATATAGGGATATAATAGCAGCCAAGCGTGTAGGAATAAAGTCAATAGCAGTTTTATGGGGATTTAATAGTTTAAAAGCCTTAAAAAAAGCTTCTCCGACATTTTTTGCACAAGAGCCAAATCACATAATTTCAATAATAAAAAAACTATACAATGAAAGCACGAATAGTAGCAATAGGTGATGAAATCCTTATGGGACAAACCTTAGATACTAATTCCCATTATCTGGCTAAAAAACTTACTGAGCTGGGTTTTGATGTTGAAATGATTACTGCAATTCACGATGATGCAAATTCAATAAAATCAAGATTGAACGATATTATCGGGAAAGTTGATTTAGCCTTATTCACCGGGGGGTTAGGTCCTACAAGTGATGATATTACAAAAAAAACCTTAGCAGAGTTTTTCGGAATGCCGCTTATTATTAACAAAGAAGTCTTACAAGATGTAAAAAAATTTCTTTACGATCGAAATTTAGAGCTTAACGAACTGAACCGAAAACAGGCTCTGGTACCCAAAGGTGCTCGCATAATACGTAATGATATAGGTACAGCACCGGCTATGTGGTTCGAAAAAAATAATACTGTGATTATATCAATGCCAGGTGTGCCCTTTGAGATGAAATATCTGTTTGAAAATAAGATTACTGACTTAATAAAACAGAGATTTGACTTACCTCTGATATTGATACGTTTTATTCATACTCTTGGGCTCATAGAAGCAGATTTAGCACAAAAACTTGCTAATTTCGAAGCCAATTTACCAAATAATATAAAAATAGCTTATTTGCCATCTCCTGAGGATATTAAAATAAGACTAACAGCCGTAGGCAAAGATAAAAAATATTTATCGTCTCAACTGGATAAACTTGTTTCAGAAATAAAACAACGCATTGGTGAATATATATTTGGATATGATGATGAAAATATATCATCTGCAATCAAAAAACTACTTACCGGAAACGGTAAAACTATTGCGGTAGCAGAAAGTTGTACAGGCGGTAATATTGCCCATTTAATTACCTCTACTCCGGGTAGTTCAGAATATTTTAAAGGCGGAATTGTAGCGTATTCTAACGAAATTAAACATAAGATTTTGGGTGTTAATAAAGAAACTTTGGAAAAATATGGAGCTGTCAGCCGAGAGTGTGTCATTGAGATGGCACAGGGAGTAAGAAGGCTTCTTAATACAGATTATGCGGTTGCGACTTCTGGGATTGCCGGTCCTACTGGTGGAAGTAAAGACAAACCTGTGGGTACAGTATGGGTAGCCGTAGCCTCTGAAAATCAGACAATTGCACATAAGTTCCTTTTTGGAACGATGAGAGAGATAAATATTAGACGAAGCTCTGCTTTTGCATTATTTGAACTATATAAACTTATCCATAATGAGTTAACTAAGAACAAGTAAATTTGATTTTTCTCGTGCAATATTTAATTAAAATAAAATGAAAAAATTATTATTGCTATTGTTATCTATTTTCATTTTTGGTTGTCAAAAATATTATGACCCTTTTCATTCTAAATCTCAATGGCTGAAAGACTTCTTTTCAGAAGTTCAAAAATATGACAGTATCCGAGCAATAGCATATTGGAATGAAAATTTTGATAATACTTACCTAAAAATAAATTCTTCAAAAAAGTCTTTGCAGACTTTTAGAAAACTCATCAGCAGTCCCATATATTTATCAGAATGCAGATTTGACCAAAACAATAAACTATTGCCACCAAGTGGAAAACAAAAATACTTCGGGGCTTTTCCGGATTTTTCAGGTTCTGAGGATACTGTAAATATTTCAAGAATAAAAAATTTTGAAAAGTTGATAAATAAAAAGATAGCATGGGCATATTTTTCTAATAACTGGTATGATACACTGATATTTCCGACAGAGGCTGTTAAGTCAATTATTGCTTCTGGCAGTATTCCATTTATTCGCTTAATGCCCCGTAGTGAATTTGAACAATATAGAAAAGACCCCCGTTGGGATTTTAAAAAAATTATAGAGAAAAAGTACGATAAAATGCTAATTGCATGGGCTCAGGAAGCTAAAAAAATCAATTCGCCTATACTGGTAGAATTTGGCACAGAAGTCAATGGCGATTGGTTTTCATGGAATGGCAAATATTATGGTGGAGGAGAAACCCAAAATTATGGAGATCCTAACTACCCGGATGGTCCTGAAATTTTTAGAGATGCATACAGACATATCATTGAAATATGTAGAGAAAACAATGTAAATAATATTACTTGGTTCTTCCATTTCGATGACGAATCTGAACCAGCTCAATGGTGGAACGCCCCTAAATACTATTATCCCGGTGATGATTATATAGATTGGATAGGAATTAGTAGCTATGGACCTATGTCAAAAAAAGAAAAATACCGTGATTATAATCCCAAGATTTTAATACCTCGGGCATATATGCAGCTTCGAGAAGTATCTCCTAATAAGCCCTATGCAATATTAGAATTCGGATGTACAGAAATGTAATTTTATAAAAAAACGGACTTAGGGAGATAGTATTCTCCCCAAGTCCTCTGTTAATGTTAGTATTTTACAATTTTTCTTTGAATAACTCTATCGTTATTATTCACTTCTATTAGATAAATGCCTTGCTGCAATGTTTGCAAATTGATAATATTATCTCCTGCCTGTAATTTTCTGCTTATAAGCATTTTACCATCAAGACTAAATATTCTACAATTAGCAGGTTTTAGACTCGTAATATGCAAATAATCGCTTGTAGGATTTGGATATATACGCATTTGAGCAGAGTTCACTTTTGTAGGTTGACCAAAATTTAGAATTATAGTTGTATCATTAAAAACGGTAAAGTTTCCACTAATATCATTGTATCCTTCAAGAGAAGCTATATACGAGAGAGTTCCATTAGTTCTATAAACATTTTGGAATAACGCAGAACCATCATTTTGTGTAGTTTGAATACCATATCCTATCAAATGTATTTGGGCACCTTGTACAGGTTCACCACTTGCATTGGCGATAAATGTAATATTTGCAGTTGGATAAGTAATATCGCCAGTAGGAATGCTAACTAAATCTACCCAAGCGCAATCATCTCCATTGGATACACTACCATCTTTTTGGTATTTCCACTCAAAAGTATGTGTACCTGCGGATACATTAAAGGATACTACTTGCCAATCCAGTTCACCGCTCCAAGCCTGTTGTTCGTTTCCGTCTATATAAAAATACAACTGGTCGTATCCCTGTTCTGAGGAGACTTTAAGAGCAAAACTCATTGTTCCGTCTACTGTTGTTGCTGTATAATACATTGAAGTAGATTGATTATCAGTAATATCACCAGATTGCATAGAATATTCACCTTCGTATGCTTGTGAGTTTGTTCTAAACCAGTCTGCATCGCCACCAAAAGTAAAACCTTCTGGTATGGTGTCCTCAAAGCCTATACCTTCTACTGGCAAAAGTGCAAAATCTGCATTTGCAGTATTCTCCGATATTGTTATTGTTGTTTGTGCTGATTGATAGCCTCCACAAGAAGCGTGTACTTGATAGCTTTGATTGCTTCTAAAACCATCAAGGTAATAATATCCGTTTTCATCAGTGTATACAGAATTAAGACCTGATACACTCACAGTAGCATTTGGCAATGGCTCACCAGTAAAGGCATTTATAACATATCCTTGCAATGCATAACTTTCTGGTATAATTTTTACAAATGAGTTATTTGTTGGTGTAATAGTTTCCCAGAAGAAAAGGCTCATAAAACCATCTTTGTGAATGGTAAATTTATATGTTCCGCAATAAGCATTGTCTATTTGTATAGTTCCGTTGTTGTCCGTAGTATATGTATTTTCTCCGTATTGATTTTTAACGGTAATTTCTGCTTCTGGTATTGGATTTCCGAGACTATCTACAATTTGGAATGTAATATTTGTAGTTGGAGCGTCACCTCCGAAAATAAAATCGTGGATTGTTGCTTGTTCGTTTTGAGTAGTTATATTTGCTGTCAGGTCGCTGTATCCGTTTACAGAAGCAGTGATGTCGTATGTTCCAGCAATAATAGGTCTGTGATAGTCTCCTGCCAATGAGTCAGATTCTACTTGTGAGCCATCATGGTCGTGGTTATTTACGCTAACTGTTCCATGTAGTAACTCTCCGTTGCTATTCATTAAAACACCACGAAATCCATATAAAGATTGTTCCATATAATAGAGCAGAGCATCTTTCATATAGTTCCAATATCTTGGGAGGTCTTCAACATCCAGAAGTTTTGTAGAGGAAAGTTCTACTGTCACCTCACGGCAGTGATGCCAGTAATTCATATAATCTTGGCGTCCGCCTTGTACTTCGTACCAGTCATAGCCTTCTGTAATACCTGAGCTTGTGACATCAGTCATATATGAGGGATTTATCTGTCTTGCAAGTGCTACGTAGTTAGTTCCCACATATTGAAACCAATCTTGGTCGGCGTGAGGATTTTGTGAGGAGCTCCAAGTATCCCAAGGATAGTTGAAAACTTCTGCACCGCCGTGAAAATTTGCAGACATAGTAAAATTATGAGCCCAAGCAAAGTTCATCATTCCGATTGTTTCCACAGTATAAGCATTTCCGTCAGGGTGAGCACCATCCTCAGGGTCAGGGAAATTGCGGTTAGGATCAACACCGTTAGAATAATAGCGTTGTGCTCCACTAACAGTATTATTTCCGCCGTGATAAGTACCGTCAGGATTTGCCAGTGGATTTATCCAAATTTCAATGTTATTTACCAAGTTAGTAATTCTAGAATTATGACCATAACCTGTTAATAAGCTATCTATTAAACGAAGCATAGCAATAAAACCTGTTGTCTCGTCGCCGTGCATGGTAGAAGTATAGAAAAATTCAGGTTCATTTTCGCGCTGGTGAGGATTATCTGTTATTTTTAATGCTAAAAGTAGCCTTCCTTCTTGTGTTTGTCCTATTGTATCCAGAACGCAAATATCAGGATAGTTTTGAGCAAAAAGTTGCATCATCTGCACATAAACATCATAGGTCGGATATCTATCCCAGTTAGCCATTTGATCAACAGTTGTAGCCATCTGTATCGACTTTCCTTGTGCGGGGGAAGGTAAAAGGGTATACTTATAACCTGCTTCACTCAATTTGGCAAGGTTATCTTTTCCCCACACATAAGCTCTTACAGTATTGCCTTTAACATTGTCTATACTTACAAAATGCGAAAGAGCTTTGAGTTCTGTTTTGTCTTTGATGTGAAACTTCACAATAAACTGCTGCCCCCAAAGCAAAGTAGGAATAACGACCAGAAAAATAGCTAATAAACGTTTCATAGTTTTTTTTTTTAATCAAAATAAAGATAAAGGAAATCTACAAGGTTGCAGTTTTGAGAATATATTTTTAAAGTATACTTTTGCGAGGTTTAAAATTAAAACTATGCGAATAATCACAAAAGAAAAAATTTTCAGCAAAGAATGGTTTAAAGCATATTCACTAATTTTAGGCGGAACATTTATCATGGCAGTAGGATATGTATTTTTTATTTCGCCATATAAATTTGCACCTGGTGGAGTTTACGGTATAGCCATTGTTATCCATCATATTACTAAAAATCTTTTTAGTTTCTTACCCGAGGGCTTACCTATTGGACTTACAGCTCTTTCTATGGATATACCGCTGGCTATTATCGGCACAAAGATACTTGGTCCGAGGTTCGGAGTAAAAACCGTGGTAGGCTTTGTATCATTGGCTGTTTTTGTTGATATATTAGAATTTTATTGGGGTAATCAGCCTCTTGTAGAAAATCAACCCCTACTTTCCGCAATATATGGTGGGGTGCTTGTAGGTATAGGTCTTGGGCTACTTTTCGGCTCACGAGCTACTTCTGGCGGTACCGACATAATTGCTATGATATTAGAAAAATATACCAAACTGCCATTAGGGCAACTTATGATGTATGTAGATTCTTCAGTAGTTCTATTAACTTTAATTGCCTTCGGCGATTGGTCTATACCACTACTCTCTTGGATTATTATTTTTATAACTGGCAAAGTTATTGACGTAATACTCAATGGATTTGACTATAATAAAGCTGTGTTGATAATATCAGAAAAACACGAAAAAATTCGTGAGACTATACTCAATGATATAGACCGCGGAGGAACTATAATACCTGCTCACGGCATGTATCAATATAAAGATAAACAATTGATTTTCACAGTATTAACACGACGTGAAACAGAAATACTTAAAGATTATATCTCAAAAATAGATCCTGAGGCTTTTGTCACTGTATTTAACGCTCATGAAATTTTGGGCAATGGTTTTCGTCCAATAAGAACACATGAGGGATAAAAACTTTAACCCCTCAAATTTTTTTAGAATGCGAGCTTATCTATCTAAGCATAAATTATACGCAAACAAAACAAAGTGATTATTGCTATTTATTGGACAATTGCTAAAAAGTCAAAAAATTAGGATACTGAAAATAAAAAAATAAGCTACAAATAAATTTTAGGAATAGAGGTCTGTATATATTCGTATAAAAAAGAATGCACACCGTGCCTACATTTGAAAAGAGCCAAAGGGCAACGATGTGCATTCCAAAAATTCACGCTTTTAAAAGCTCATCAATATAACTGACTGAAAATATGAAAGTTATATATCTATTTTTTATAGCGAGCAATGGTAGTCTCGTTAATCCAACAGCCTTCTATTTTATACTTATTACCTTCGTACACACCATGCATAAATCCATCATTTTTATCTGGAAACATAGCGCTATATCGGACAATTAAAGAATTAGCCTTTGAAGCTACACGCGGATCTACTTCTTTTGCCTTTATAAGTTTATCAACAGCAGCCCAATATACAGCTTTATGAGCGAATTGATCTTTACCACAATTACTTGCCGTAGCTGCATACATCATAGCAATTAGTATATAAGGATCACCAAAATGCGGATTTAGTTTAGCAGCTTGTAATGCATATTCTCTGGCTTTGCTATAATTGCCTAATTTACGTTGTATTTTTGCTATCTGGAAGTAATAATTCGCTTTTACCGTATCTACTGAATCAAGTTTAATAGCTTCTAAGTAATATTTTTCAGCTTCTTGATAATTTTCTTTTTTGGCAAATAAAGTAGCCAAACTGGCTGCCGCGTCAGCAGAAGGTTCTAATTTATAAAGTTGAACAGCAGCTTTTTCAAATAACAAAGAATCTGTACAATCTTTTGATGACAAGATAGTTAATATTTTCTTTAAAAAATGAGGATCATCCTTTTTTTGTTCATATTGCTTTCCAAAAACAGAACATAAATTTTCGCAGGTAGAAAGATCGCTTTTTGAGAATATCAAATCCACTGGATCCATTCCTTTTTTCTTAATAATATTTTTCTTTTTAGGGTTCTTAGTAGCCTCATATTGAGCTTGTAAATAGTCGGAATATTTCATATAATCGTTTAGAGCTTCATCTCCGGTAATTTGTTTTAATTTATATAAAAAGAAAGCCATTTTCATTGCTACTGGGAACACATAATAAGGAGTTTTTTCTTTTCCAAGGTCAATAGCTTCAGATGCCAAATTATAAACCTCTTTCATATAATTGCGTATAGTATCATTATTTAAATCTTTGCCTTTAATGTAGTATAAATATTTATCAACAGCATATTTGCCTAAATAGTATGCACGTTTATAAGGCAATTGTTTAGAATTATATAATTTGGGCAAAACTTTTAAAGCTTGCTGATAAACCATCATAAGAGTATCTGCATAGGCAGCAGCTTTTTTCGGAGATTTTGCTTTTTTGATTTTATGGTGCAAAATAATAGGTCCTACATCATAAAGAGTTCTTGTCATTAAAGGATAATTAAAAAACAGAAAACGCCATTGTGGATAAGCTTGTATATATTTCTTAGCTCGTACCAAATCTCTGTATGCTACAAAATGCTGAATAGCAGTAAGAGTATCTGCTCCGAGAGGGTCATTCCATTTTAAGAAATTCTGTATATTATTTTGTGCTGTCTTTATCATCATTTTTAAGCTGTCTAATTTGTTATTTTTTTCTAATTTTTTAACAGTCTTGTAATCAAATACTTGCATTATATCTTCGGTAGCAGCACCTATTTCAAAAGCTTTTACATCCTCATAACCTTTGCCTAATTTGTAATATAAATCGCGATATGCCTGCAATTTAGATTTATCATATTGAGTAGTACTATCAATTTTTAAATCTCCAAAATATTCCGGAAAAGTATTTTTAAATACACCTTCAACTGTTTGCCCCATACTTGTGAAAAACGGGAACAAAAGTCCGAATAATAAAATTTTAGTTTTCATAGGCTTATATTTTATAGAAATTTTCGTTTTATAAACCAAATGTCATATATTGAAAAACCAAAGTGTATTTCTGCAAAAGTATGGTTTATCTCCACCCCATCGGAATGTTCATTACCATAAATAAAAGCTATATTAAATAAAATGCTTTTCAATGGGAAAGCCATGCCAAAAGTATAACCTTGCTCAATAAGCGGTTTATTATTAAAAGCTATGTACTTGCTTTGTTTATAAAAACCTAAACGATAACGGATAGTTTTCCAATAAATTGTAGAAACTGGCTGACGGCAATATTCCATTCCAAAAGCTATAAAACGAGTGTCGTAATATTTCTGATTAAAAAATTCTATATTATGCCATATTTCGCGTTTATAATTGGCTTCTAATAATAATTGGTCGTATATTTTTATGCTCAAACCTACTCCATAGCTCTGCGGAACAACAATTCTATTTCGCGCAATAGTATCAATATAAAAAGTATCAATTTTAGTTCTATTTATAAAGCGAGTTCGCCTTCCTATATATTCAGTTGATAAAGTATGTAAAACTTGCTTATTGGAATAGATACCTCCAATAGCAAAACTTAAAAGATTTTCTGTTGAGTTTTCTTGGACATTTTTTAATATAGTATCGTTATATATGAAGCCAAATTCATATTTAAAACCTCTGAAAATTTCACGCTTTTCATCAAAGTATAGGGAGGTAAAGTTGTTATAAGATTCGTCAATATATGTACTTGTTTTTCTGTTTAAGCTACCAAATAAATAAGACAAATTGACGCCTAAGTGAAACTTTTTTTTATAAGAAAAGGTATTTCCTATAAAAAATTCGTCAACACTACCTGCTCCTTCATAAATATTTGAATATTTAGCTCCTGCATAGGGAGTATAGAGTGAATCAGAATAAACTATCTTATATCCCATTGCAGAAAAAGGAACAAGCCCCATAGAGAAATGCCACCAATTTGCAATTACAGGGAAACCTCCATATATAGCTCGTATATTACTGAGATTATTTATCTGTTCATCATCTGGTGTGCGAAATACGGATAATTTATCAAAAAAAGATACTTCAAATAATACAGAATTGTGTTTAATAAGCCCAGTAGAAGCAGGATTTATTTTATTGATATGAAAACGCGAAATATCTGCAAGGCCAGTTTTACCCATTGCCAGATTACGTATAGAACCTTGATATATAAATTCACCTATGCCATATCTTGTAAATGGTGAATAACTCAATTGCTGTGCTTCAATTTTATATAATACAAATATAAAAAGGACAAAAACTAAAATCTTTTTCATTGTCTAAGATTAAAATTTAAAATTCTATTTAAGCCTATTGCGACGAGATTAGGCTCTGCAAATATGTGTTTTTTAATTCTTTTTTCCAAAATAAACGAATCACCACCTGTAATAATTACATTAGAAGGTGAAAATCGGGAAACAAATTTTTCAATATACTTTTCTATTTCAAAAATTACTCCGTTCATTACGCCGTTAATAATTGCTGTATCAGTTGAATTTCCTATAAAAGAAAAATTTTCTTTTGGTTGCAGTAGAGGTAAAGCATCAGTAAAAAAATTTAAAGCCTTAAATCTCATTAAAATCCCGGGAGATATATTCCCGCCTAAATATTCTTTTTTGTTCGTAATTATATCATAAGTTATAGCAGTTCCTGCGTCTATTACTAAATTATGCTCATTGGGAAACAAAAAATTTGCTCCAACAACTGCTGCAAGCCTATCTTTACCAAGTGTATGAGGCGTTTTATATAAGTTATGAATAGGTATAGGCGTTTGTTCTGTCAATATAATAGGTTTTTTGCTACGGAAAAAATCCTCAAAAAAAGTATCTTTTCTTACTTTTGATATAATGATATTCTCTACATCGTTTAATTCTGCTATCTGAGAATTTATTTCAGCAACTCTCTCCGTCGGCATTACGTATTTTTTTACGATTTTATTGCCAAGGAAAAAATAAAGTTTTACATTTGTATTGCCATAATCTATTACCAGGTTCATTTTTGGCGAAAGTTAAAAAAATACTGAAAATCTTTCAATATTACAAACTATAACCTAAAAATGAAAATTATGAAACAAGAACAGCAAAATTTTATCGGTAAAGTTATTTATTTCAACAACGAAGAAGGATATGGTACAATAAAATATCAAAACGGTGAAATAGTATTTCTATACAATCAATTACCAATAGAAGGAGGCGAATTCAAAGTGCCACAAATAAATCAACAAGTAAGTTTCGAAATAGAAAAAAAATATTTTTCCGAGTATGCAGTAAATTTAAAATTTATGGAATAAGTTTTGTTTATTTAACTTTTAAAAATTTATTTACTAATGTTAAAAAAAAATCTGTTTATAATACTTATTTTGCTAAATTTCAGCTTAATAGCGCAAAATCAAATTGATAGTCTTAAAAATTTATTGTTGAATACAAATATTGATGTTCCCAGCAAATTGAAAATATTAGATCAGCTTTATATATACACGTATCAGACTCAGCCTATACAAGCACTTGAATATGCCGGGGATGCTGTTTATCTTTCCGATTCCCTAAAAAATAAAAGTTTATCAATTAAATGGAAAAAACGTCTTGCATATCTTTATTACCTACAAAATAAACTTGACCTTTCCGTAAAAATTTTCAATGAAATAAAAAATTACTATCAAAATAAAGGAGATTCGCTCAATTATGCACATACACTTTTATTTCTTGGAAAGATATATGCAGCAATGGATGTTGGCGAAATAGCTCTACGTAATTTTCACGAAGCTAAGCGGCTTTTTTCAAAATTTAACGATACAATAGACTTTATTACTGCTCGCAATTATATCGCAAAAGCTTATTATGATAATTATCAAGCCCAAAAAGCTTTTAAAATACTAAATGAAAACCTTCAAATAGCCAAAAAAATTAATAATTATAAAGCAATTGCCCAAGTAAACTACTATTTTGCCAAAATTTATGCTGACGAAATGGAAACCGATAGTGCTGAATATTATTACCTCCAAGCTATAAAATACTATAAATTATTTCAAAACCAAGATATTAAAATTGCAGACATTTATTTAGAAATAGCTAAAATGTATATAGACGACAATAATAGCGCAAAGGCAAATTTATATCTAAATAAAGCTCTTGCAACCTTTAATACATACAATGCAAAACACAAATTGGCAGAAGTATATCTATATATAGGCAAGCTATATTTCCTAAAAAAAATGTACGATAAAGCTCTAAAAAATTATAATCTTTCTCTTAATATAGCAGAACAATACGATATCTCCGAAATAAAACAAGAAATATATTACGATTTAGCCCAAATATTCATCTCAAAAAACAATTATAAAAAGGCTGCCCAATATCTACAAATGTATATTGAGGAAAGAAATAGTTTTTTCGCTAAAAAACGAGAACAAGGCTTTGCTCAGGTAATTCTTTTATTCCAAGACCAAGAAAAGCAAAAGGAAATAGAACTTTTAGAAAAAAAAGAAGCTCTTAAAAATCAGCAACTACGTAATAAACAGATTTTCATATATGCTTCTGTTATAATTATTGTGCTGTTAGTAATCTTTATTATCTACTTCATTTATTCAATGCAAAAGCTGAAACAAATCAATAAACTTTTGCAAGAGCAAAATCATAAAATAAAATTGCAGAAAAAAGAAATCGAAACCCAATCAAGAATTCTTGAAAAAGCTACACAAGATTTATTAAGACAAAAACAAGAAATCGAAGAGAAAAACAGGAAAATTACAGCAAGTATAAAATATGCAAGCCGCATTCAAAAGGCTATGCTCCCCAGCGAAAGTCTATTTAAAGAATTTTTTGAAGACTATTTTATCTTTTATAAACCTAAGGAAGCTGTAAGTGGCGATTTCTACTGGCTTTCAGAAGTCAAAGAGAAAAAAATGTCCTTATTTAAAACTGAGGATACAGAAAATCAAAAAATAATTTTAGCAGTAGTTGATTGTACAGGTCACGGGGTACCCGGCGCATTTATGGCAATGCTCGGAGATGCTTATTTAAACCAAATTATTAACATTCAGCATATTATTGAACCTTCTCAAATTTTATCACAGCTACATAAACAAATCAGACAAACCTTGCAGCAAGAAGAAACCGACAATAATGACGGTATGGATATGGCTTTAATACTAATTGATAAAAAAGAAAGAACTATCAAATTTGCAGGCGCTAAAAATCCTATCGTCTATATTCAGAACGAAAAAATTTATAGAATTCACGGAGATTTGATGTCTATTGGTGGTTTACAGAAAGAAAAAGAACGTATTTTTGTTCAGCATACAATAGATATTACAGCTCCTACTTGGGTATATTTATACACAGATGGATTTCAAGATCAATTCGGTGGAAAATACGGAAGAAAATATATGGCTAAACCCCTAAGAGACTTCCTATTCAAAATACATAAAGAACCAATGAGTAAACAAAAAGAACTATTAGATTTGGAATTAAAACGTTGGATGGGAAAAAAATTTGATCAAATGGACGATATTACAATAATTGGTATTAAATTATGAACAGCAAATTAAAAGGAAAATACTATTCCCAAATATTAGACGAAAAAAGCGGGATGTATAATGAATATATATTCGAAATTCAGGGCGATAAAAAGCCTCTAAAATTTTCTCTTGATATGTCTACTGTATCGGGAAAAGGTACTATGGGAATACGTTGGGAAGGAAACTTAATAGACAGAGGAGATCATTTTGCTATTATAATACGAAAGGAAATTGACTGGGTAAAAACACCTCTGCGGAAAATAGTATCTCATCAAAAAGAAAAAAACGATAGCGCTAAAATAGAAATATACCCCGACGAGGAAAAAATTCTTATATATCATAAAAGCTTTCCCAAGCTATTAGTTTTACATAAAATAGAATAGATTATGCTTTAAGCCAAAACCTATTAGTCCGTTCGCTTCAACCATTCAATAAAGTCAGTTATCTCATCGTCTTTATTTTTAAATCGTAAAAAATACAAAGGATTTTCTTTGATAGGATTACTATCTGCATAAATTGGGGCTTTGATTTTCCGTTTTAACCTTCGCAAAAGTTTGCGGCTGTGTATTTTATTCCATTTTATAGACAAATATTCTAAATTTTTAAGCTGCTTCAAGACCAGAGGGTTTGTGATAGAATTAAGGTTAAGATTTAGTCCAACTAATTGTGTAGCATCTTTGAGAAAACTTACATCTGACAAATCGCAACCTAACAGAGCTAATTCTTTGATGTTTTTCATCTTTGCCAAAAGCTCTTTGTTCAGTAGATTACACATTCCAAGGAGTAATCGTTCCAACCCTTTTATTTCCGAAAGTAAAGCAATATCAAAATTCTGCCCTTCGCACCATAACTCCAACTCCTGCAAAGATACAAGGCTGGCAATAGGCGAAAAATCCAATTGCTTGATTGAGCTTGATGAAATGCTTATTTTAAGCGTTTTTAAATTTTTTAAATGTTTTAATCCGGATAAATCCTCTAATTGACTATTGAATTTTATGAAAAGAACTTCCAGATTGGGTAAAACTTCAAGAAAATCAAGATTTTTCAATTTATCATTACCCCAAATATAAAGATGTTTCAATTCTGGAAGTGCAGACAATTTCCTCAACTCCTCTCCTGTCAAATTACAACTCCTAAAAATCAAATATTTTAGATTAGTAAGATAAAGTATAGTTTTAGACATTTGCTTTAAATAACTGATAATCAATCCTATAATCTTATCATTTTCCCAGAAAACTTTATAATTATGACTACTATCTGGATAAAAACTTTCATCATTTGCCTGTGGAAACCATTTGTCAAATTCATTCCTTAAAACTTCAAAATAAATTTTGTCGTTGAATTTACTGGCAGAATAATCTTTTACAAATTTTGCAATATCTTCACCGCGATAAATATTTCTATCTGTTATAACGAACTTTAAATCAGGTAATTGTAAAAGTGTATTTGCGTTTAAATAATCTTTTTCTGTAAGGATAATAGCCCGAAGTTTGGAGAAATTTTTTAAAGGTTCAAGGTCAAAAATATTTGTATTGCGGATATTAAGCACACGCAGATTTTTTAGCCCAGCTGCAGGTTCAAGGTCAGTAATATCAGTATTTTCAATGTCCAGATGACGCAAGTTTGGAAAGCCTTTAATCCACAGAAAATCAGCCTGTCTGCTTTGCTCAAATTTAAGCCATACTGTTGCGTCAGATTTTAGCCCATCTAACTCATAATCAAGCGGCGAAAGATAAAGATATTTTACATTGCGGATAATATGATTGAATTTTTCTATGTCAATAATTCCCCGATTTGTGCGCAGACCTATCAGCTGTCCTTTGCTGTCAGTGGTAAAACGGTTATCAGAAGTAATAATATGGTAATAATCATCAGGTTTTTCGCCATAAAACCTGGCGTCAGGGTTCTGGAACAAAGCTTTTAACTTAACCCGGGTAAAAAAAGTTTTTGTCTCCTGCGATAGATATGCTAAAAGCTCAATATCAGACAACCGCTTATCAAATTTTAGTCTCCACCCCGTAGCAATTAAACTTCTTAATTTGGGCAATTTGTTCAAAAAAGCGGCATTCTGGATAGGATTTTTTTCCAGTCGCAAATAAAATAAATCTTTCAATTCTCCCACTTCATCTGCATTGCGTATATTGCAATGATGTGCAAAAAGCATTTTTAAGCCCGTTGCAAAACGCAAGCCTTTGAGCGTAAAAACCTGTGAACTGCTAATATCCAGAACTTCTAACTTTTTCAGATACCGCATAAAAGCAAGCGACATCACAGCAGTATCCCTTATCCTCAGCTCCCTGAGATTTCTCAAACGAGCCAACGCCGAAGGATAAGGCATAGCAACATTTTCCAGAAAAAGTTTTTCAAGAGTTTCAGGAAAACCCGGCTCATCATCAAAATCCGTACTTTTGATAATCAATGATTCCAAAGGCAAAGCTCGGATATATTCCAGATTAAACTTTACTGGCGAATAAGAGATTTCTAAATGTTTCAGTTCGGAAAAATGTTTCAACATTTCATAAGGAAAATCCGTTGCCACCAACCGTAAAAACTTCAAATTCCTTATAGATAAAACCAGCTCCTCTGGCACAGATGAAAAATTTTCAAGTTCAAGAGCTTCCAGTTTCGGAAAAGGCAAATTCTTAAAAGGAAATTTCTTTTTTTTCTCTCC
>CAZWVR010000051.1:0-9857 GCA_964637235.1 uncultured Bacteroidales bacterium
TGCCAAATTGATATCATAGTCTTCCAAAAATATGACTTTACCTAAGAACTCCTGTTTTCTGGAAATGGAAACAATATTTTTAATTAAATCTTGACCTGCTTTATCGGCAGGATGTGCTTTGCCTGCGATTACGATTTGTACAGGTTTTTGCGGATTATTTAATATACGAGCGAGGCGATCTAAATCGCTAAAAAGTAGATAAGCTCTTTTATATGTAGCAAAACGTCTGGCAAAACCCAAAGTTAGAACATCTCCTCTGAATTTATTTTGTATAGCAATTATCTGTTTTGGGTCTTTACGGCGGGAGCGCCAATATTCACTGATGCGGGTATGAATTTTATCAACAAGTTTTTTTCTTAATGAATTTTTTACATTCCAAATTTCTTTATCAGGAATTGCATATACTTTAAGCCAAATTTCTTTGTCATTAAGTAATTTATGGATCGGGACAGCAAAATACTTATCAAATAGGCGTTTAATTTCAGGGCTCATCCATGTTTGCAAGTGTATTCCATTAGTTACATATCCAATATTTAGCTCTTCTGGGAAGTATCCCTGCCATAGGTCCTTAAATAAATATTTTGAGACTTCGCAATGTTTTTTACTAACAGCATTTATTTCTTGGGCTAAATTAGCTGCTAAAAAGCTCATAGAGAATAATTCATCTTTATCTTGTGGATTTATTTTACCCAAATGCATAAATTCCTCCCAAGTTATTTGGAAACGTTCCGGATAATGTCTAAAATATGTCATCATAAGCTGTTCAGGGAAACGGTCGTGACCTGCCGCCACCGGAGTATGAGTAGTAAATAAAGAGGAGGCTCTGACTATTTCTAATGCTTCACCAAAAGTAAACTTATATTGCTGCATATACTCTCTAATCCTCTCTAAGCCGATAAAAGCTGTATGCCCTTCATTCATATGATATAAATCCTTATAAATGCCGAGTTTACGAAGGGCTCTAATACCTCCTATGCCAAGTATAAACTCTTGTTTAAGACGATTTTCAATATCACCACCATACAATTGATAAGAAATTTCGCGATCTTTATCCTGATTTTTATCAAAATCGGTATCCAAGAGAAAAAGTTTTATTCTACCTACTTCTACCTGCCATATTCTAATAAATACAGTTCTACCTGGAAAAGCAACGTGTATGAGTATATCCTCCCCGTTTTCATCTTTTAAGAGTTTTATAGGCAATTCCGAATAATTTTGTTCTTCTAAAACAACAAGTTGTTCACCTTCCAAAGATAGTTTCTGAGTAAAATAACCGAATTTATATAACAAGCCCACAGCTACCATATCTATATTAGAATCACTGGCTTGTTTAAGGTAATCACCTGCTAATACTCCCAAACCACCGGAATATATTTTTAAATAATTAACCAAACCATACTCCATACTGAAATATGCCACAGAAGGGACATCAGTTCGTGGAGGTGTATTTATGTATTCAACAAATTTATCATATACGCGTTTATATTTTTCAACAAAATCTGTTTCCTGCGCAACTTGATATAATCGTTTATATGGAACCTCTCTAAGCAATTTAATAGGATTTTTGCCTGTTTTTTCCCATAATTCCGGGGATATATATTCAAAAATTTCTTCAGCTTCTGGTGTCCAAGACCACCATAAATTTCTGGAAAGCTCTTCCAAACCTTTTATATTCTCCGGCAAATCTGCCTCTACTGTAATTGTTCTCCATACCGGATTATTAGCTTTGGGTTTAATTACTGGCTCATGAATTCTAACTACTGGGAAGTATTTACCTTCAATTCTCTTATTTTTAAGTTCAATAGCTAAGGAATAAGCATCAAAATAATAAACTACAAGTTTTTTCCATACAGCAGTTTGAGAAAGCAAATGAGCCTGTTCCCTTGCTTTTTGTTGTTGCTCGGGGGTTCTATATGTACAATAAATTATTTCATCGCTTATAGTCTCTATTGTTTGTAAATAATTATCATCATTGCGTTCTATGACAGAAACACAATCGGAAATATCAAGGTTTTGTTTTTTTAGCCACAAACCAAAACCAGCTAAATTAGTTGTTATAGTTGGAACATAAAAAGCAATACTTTCCAAAGGTGTATATCCCCAAGGTTCATAATATGAGGGGAATACTGTTAGATCCATAGCTGCAAGCACATCATAATAATGTTTATTTATAAGTCCGTCGTTGCCATTAAGATATGAAGGTATAAAAATTATCTTAGCAGGTTGCTCCTCTCTGTTGGTAAAGCCTTTTTCCTTAATAGTTTTTAAGATTAAATCATATTCAGCATGATGGAGATTATGTGTTAAAAAAGGTTCAGGCAAAGGACTCAAAGGGACTTCTTCACCATTAAGTCTATTTAACAAATCTTTACGTGGACCATAATTATTGGCAGGCACTAATATAAATGCTACAACAGTTTTATGAAATTCCTTTTTTGCATTCAAATTTGCCACTGCACTAATAAAAATATCATATCCTTTATTCCAGAATTCATATCGCCCACTTGTAGCTATGAACTTTACATCATCTGGTAATTTATAACCAAAAAGATTTTCGGCAATATTTCTAAGTAATTTTCTGCTTTCCAATCTCTTTTTATTAAGAATTTCTACCTCTGGGACTATATGCTTCTCAAAACCATTTGGAGTAATTATATTAGGCTTTTTTTTGAGAATAATTTCACATTCCCTTGCTGTAATATCACTAACAGTAGTAAAGACATCGGCTTCTTTTGCTGATATTTTTTCCAACGAATGTTTGGAAGCTACATTAAACTCATGTGCCTTTATATCGCTATCAATATACGGTAATTCTTTATAAAGCGGCATCCTATTACCCGCAATGGCACGCCCTACAACAGTAGCATGAGTAGTAAATACCGTTGCTATATATGGAGCATGCTCTTTCAAATACATTATCCCTGCTCCTGTAAGCCATTCATGAAATTGAGCAACTATATTATCTCTGGGACTTAAATGATATTTTACAAAATTATCTATTACCATACCCGCCGCATAGCCAAATATAGCCGGCTCTATATAATCCCACTGCCCGTATAAAGAATCTACTCCGAATTTCTCCCATAAATGAGCAAATATTTCGTTTTTTTTCTGAAATAAAGATGAAAAATCAACAAGAAGCACTACTGGCTCTCCTAAAATTCTCCATCTACCTGTTCTCACCTGTAAACCTGTATCTTCCGAAAGATATCGTTTCCAGTTTTCATATAAACTTTCATCTTCCTCAAATTCAGGATTTTCCTCAATATCTCTAAGAATATCTGGTCCAATCAATAAATAGTTATTCTTCATTCTATCAATTACACGATAGGCTTTCGTAGAAACAACCGTGTGAATACCACCTACTTTATTGCAAACTTCCCAGCTAACTTCAAATAAAAAATCAGGTTTATACATGTTTCAATCTTTTTTTATTGTATATTGATTAAAAGCAATTTGATTAAGAACTTCCAACAACTTTGGAGCAAGATGTTCCATATAACGTGCCTGTTTATATCCTTTCACAGGGACAATGCCATCTACCTCATTAACCAATACTATTTCCTGAGCTTCAAGGATGTCTTGCTCTGTTATGTCCTTGTATATCAAATTATAATTATCTTTAATCCATTCAAGAAGCTTCTCAGTAATAACTCTACGAACCCTTAAAGGAGACTTTGAAAATAATATATCATCCTCATTTTTTATAATCAAAAAATTTGAAAAATAAGCATCTACAATGTTGCCCTTTGCATCTTTTATAAAAAAATCATAGAACTTATTCGTATCCAAATAAGAAGCAAGCCACGGATCTTGAACTACATCTGCCCATGGACTAAGACATTTATAATAACTATAAACTTCTCCAACAAAAACTCTTGCATGAGTTTCAAAAAAAAGCTCCTTCCTCTTTTCAAGAGATATTATAGAAATAGTCTGATTATCCTGATATTTAAAAAACACATTGACTATAATCCCCTTATAATATTTATTTTTTCGCGCTAACCACTGAATACCTCTATGAAAATTTTCTAAGGTAAATTTCTCCGGAATAGGAATATTTATTTTTTTTAACGCACTTTTAATAAACAAATAATAATCATCTATAAAAGGTAGGTGATGTTGAACCGCAAAAAAACGGAAAAAAAAAGATCTAAAATAATTGTCCGTTGTAATTTTTACTTGATCAGAATGCTCTCGTAAAAAGTTATATAAAAAAATTCCCTTAGACATAAATAGTTTTTGCAAAAGTATAAAAAAAAATCCTTCAAAGTAAAAGTTTCAATAGTGTTTTTTTTATAAAAATAATTTTTGCACTAAATTTGTAAAAAATAATTACGAATTGTTCTATGAATAAAAGTCTAAAAACAGTTTATGATATATAATCTGCCACAATATACTAAAAAACAAAAACTTTCGTAAAACACCAATCATTAAATCTAAAAAAAAATATATGCAAAAAACTATCTTAATAGCTGACGACGAAAAAATTACTATACATCTGATTGAAAAATATCTAAAAACAGAAAAAGGAAGCTATGAATTTAATATTATCAAAGCCTTTGATGGAAAGCAAACAGTAGATAGTGCAATAGCATTCAAACCCGATATTATACTTCTTGATTGGAATATGCCTCTGATACCAAGCCTTGAAGTCATAAAAAAAATAAAAGAAAATAAAAAGACACATAATATCCCAATTATCGTAGAAATAACCTCAAATGTATCTGCTAACGAAATAAAAAAAGCTTTTGAACTCGGAGCAGTTGATTTTATAAAAAAACCTATAAACAAAATAGAACTATTCGCACGTATCAATGCCGCCTTGAAACTTAGCGACGCCATCAGAATGACTGAATACCAAAAGGAAAGAATAGACTCCCATATCGAGGAACTAAATAAATTATCTTTAATTATAAAACAAACAGATAACGCTGTAATCATCTTTTCCGCAGAAGGTGATATCGAATGGGCTAATGAAGGCTTCCGTAGAATGTACGGTTTAACTATACAAGAGTTCACCGCAAAATACGGCTCAAATCTATTTGAACTAAATATCCCTGATTTAAAAATACAAAATAAATTTAAAGAAACTCTGGAAAAAAAACGTTCATTAACATTTACATCTCACATAATAAATTTCGGCGCTATTAAAGAAAAATGGATACAAACAACCTTAACTCCCATTTTCGAAGGTAAACAAATACAAAAAATAGTAGCAATAGAAACAGATATCACTAAGCAGAAACAAATAGAAATGGATCTGCGAAAATTGACTGAACAACTTAAAAAAACTAATGAAGAGCTTATCAGACAAAAAGAACTTATTCAAGAAGAAAGAAAAAAAACAGAAACACTACTGGAAAATATCTTGCCACATCATATAGCCTCACAGCTGAAAACGCTCGGCTATGCAAAACCAAGAAACTATAAACGAGCTACTGTTATGTTCACAGACTTCAAAGGTTTTACCAAATCTTGTGAACATCTTACACCTGACCAGATAGTTGACGCATTACATAGTTTCTTCTCCGTATTTGACGAAATAGTCGTAAAACACTACGTAGAAAAAATAAAAACTATCGGAGACGCATATATGTGCGTAGGAGGAGTACCTCTAAGAAATCGTAGTAATCCTTTTGATGTGACTCTGGCAGGACTACAAATACAACATTTTATGAACAATCTTGACAAATTTGATCCAGAAAAAAAATTACCCCGCTGGAAACTAAGAGTAGGCATCCATACGGGACCATTAGTAGCCGGTGTTGTAGGAAAAATAAAATTCGCCTATGACGTATGGGGAGATACTGTCAACATCGCTAAACGTATGGAATCTGCCGACGAAGTAGGTAGAGTTAATATCTCCGGTGCCACATATAAATACATAAAAGAATACTTCGACTGCGAATACCGCGGAAAAATCGAAATCAAAAACCGTGGAAAAATCGATATGTATTTTGTCAATGGTATTAAAGAAGAATACGCAGAAGACGAAGCCAGAACTATCCCAAACGAAAAATTCCGTAAAATATTAAACAGCCTCTAAAATGACCAATAACATAAATCCCAGACTTAATAAACTTATATCCCCTGTTTCGCCACAAAAATACACAATAGACCAATTAGTTGACGGAATACTCAACGGTGAAAGACTTAAACTTAGCAAAGCTATCACACTCATTGAAAGCTCTCTGGAAACAGACCGACTAAAAGCCGATAAAATAATTGAAAAAATTTTACCCTACACAGGTAAATCATATAGAATTGCAATTAGTGGAGTGCCAGGTGTAGGCAAAAGCACATTCATAAATACTTTCGGAAAATTCCTATTGAATAAAGGCTATAAAATAGCAATTCTCGCAATAGATCCCAGCAGTGAACTATCAAAAGGAAGTATACTCGGAGATAAATATAGAATGCCAGATTTATCCGGACATAAAAATGTATTTATACGCCCTTCCCCTAACTCAGGAATACCCGGTGGAGTGGCTGCTAAAACAAGAGAAACTATTCTACTATGCGAAGCCGCCGGATTTAATATAATCATCGTTGAAACAGTAGGAGTTGGGCAAAGTGAAACCGCTGCCGCCTCTATGACCGATCTATTCCTTCTGTTAATGGCTTCCGGAACAGGAGATCAACTACAAGGTATCAAAAGAGGTATTATGGAAGTCGCCGATATCCTAATATTCACTAAATACGACGGAATAAATAAAAAAAGAATCGACTATGAAATAAAACAATTTGAAAATATCCTAAATTTACTTCCTCAAAAAAACTCCGGATGGAAACCCATCGTAACTGCTGTTTCTGCAATAGAAAACTTCGGAATCGAAAAATTATGGAAATATATAACAGATTACTTCTCGCTAATTAAAAATAATGGTTTTTTTATAAAAAATCGCCAATTGCAACGTATTAAATGGTTCTACGAAATAATTGACTTCCTTGTTAAGGATAAATTGAAACGTCATCTAAAAAATGAACTTAAACATATTGAAAATCAAATATTTAACAATAAAATCTATCCATATAAAGCTGCATATAATCTATTAAACAAAATTTTAAAATTCTAACAATGGCTTCTTTTAAAATCATAGGAGGCTTACCTCTGAAAGGAGAAATAATAGCACAAGGTGCAAAAAATGAGGCACTTCAAGTAATATGTGCTACTCTACTTACAGATCAAGAAGTTATTATACGAAATATCCCAGAAATAGCCGACATCCTAAATCTAATAAAAATACTAAAATTTCTGGGCGTACAAGTAAAAAAAATAGAAAAAGGTACATACTCTTTCCAAGCTAAAAATATAAAAATTGACTACTTAAAAAAGCCAGAATTCCGCGAACACACCCGAAAATTAAGAGGCTCTGTTATGCTAATGGGTCCATTATTAGCAAGATATGGTGAAGTATTTTTACCAACACCGGGTGGAGATAAAATAGGACGTAGACGCCTCGACACTCATTTTAATGCTCTGGAAAAATTAGGCGTGAAAATAACCTACGATTTCAAAAACGCTTGCTTTACGCTAAAAACAAAAACTCTAAAAGGTAATTACATATTATTGGACGAAGCCTCTGTCACTGGAACAGCAAATATTATGATGGCTGCTGCTATGGCAAAAGGTACTACTACCATATATAATGCCGCCTGTGAACCATATAACCAACAACTTGCAAAAATGCTCGTGAAAATGGGCGCAAAAATCGACGGAATAGGCTCAAATCTACTAACAATACAAGGAACAGACAAATTAAATGGCTGCGAACATACTCTCCTACCAGATATGATAGAAGTAGGCAGTTTTATCGGTTTAGCTGCCGCTACTCAATCAGATATAACTATAAAAAACGCAGGCGTAAAATACCTCGGAATTATTCCTCAAACTTTTGAAAAACTCGGTATTAAAATGAACATCTATAACGACGATATTCATATCCCAAAACAAGAATTATACGAAATCTCTACCTTTATGGACGGCTCCATATTAACTATATCCGATGCCCCTTGGCCAGGACTAAGCCCTGACCTCCTAAGTATAATATTGGTAGTCTCAACCTTAGCAAAAGGAAGTATTCTAATTCACCAAAAAATGTTTGAAAGTAGATTGTTCTTCGTAGATAAACTTATTGATATGGGTGCAAAAATAATACTCTGCGACCCTCATAGAGCTGTTGTAATCGGAAACGAACGTAAATACAAACTTAGGGCAGCTAATATGACTTCCCCAGACATACGAGCAGGAGTAGCTCTCCTTATAGCTGCATTAACTGCTGATGGCATTAGTATCATACACAATATTGAACAAATAGATAGAGGTTATTATAAAATTGAACAACGTTTAAATGCATTAGGAGCCAACATCACCAGAATCCCTTAAACCCGATGTCTCTATTGCTAATTTCTCTAATTTTATTACAACTTCCTGTTTAAGTCCTACTCGTTCTGCAAAATACCTTAATGCACGCCTATCTTTTTCATCTATCTTACCTTTATTCCGAAGTATCTCCTTTATCAACTCATAATACTCTGCTTCATCTTTATTCATACTCCGCTTTATTATCATACTAATAAGCTCCTGAGACCTTTCCATACTTATGCCATATTTATCCCGTAATTTATTCAATACCTTATGTTCTGTCTCATCAATAACATAATCATCAGTAAACATATATTCAATATCCTTTAAAAAATTCTCTTCTTGTTCATTCTGCGGCAATTCATTAGGACTTAATTTTGCAAATTCTATTATTGCTATAAGTGCTTCGGATATACCTGCAATTTGAGCTTCATCTCTCTTTGAAAATACATTAAAATCCATACGCTCAAAAACCACCTCTACTCCATCTTTCCGCAAAAAAACAAAGCCTCTTTTCTGATCATAATAGAAATTATCAATATCCGACCAAAAAATGTGTTTCTGAGATTTAACACCTAAAACCGTTTGAATAGTACGAATTCCATAATCAGTCATTATTGTGGAATCTTTGGCTGAACCTGAAAGTGTTAAATCTGCAAGCCAAAAAATCCTCTCATTCTGAGAAATATTATGAACTTTAAATGCATTATTAAGCTTCTGCTCCGGAATATTAGGATAAATATAACTATTATGCTCTGTAAATGCTTCTTTATGCTCATTTAATTGCGACAGAATGATATCTGAAAGCTCCATTACTTTGATTTTTAAGAAAAATTTTTTTCATATGCAAGTTAAAGAAACTTTTCGTAAATAAAAAACTACCCTCGCTAAATATCTCAACCTCCAAATATACAATTACATAGCACAAATTTCTCAAAATTTACTATTCCAATTTAGAAAATATATAGCTTTTTTATTAGAAAATATCTAGCCTAATTTATTATATTTGCAATGAATAAAAATAAGAATTATTATAAACTTGAAAATCTGTTTACAATTCTTAAAAAAAGAAAAATTTTCATTATTTGACTATTTTTTCTAAATTTAACCTGTAAAAATATTAGAAATATGAAACAAAAAATGAAAGATTCTTACTCCCGAAAAGTATTTATTTTAGGAATATTCTGTCTATTTTTTAATTTAAATTTTTTAACTGCCGAAGGGCAACTATCCGCACAATCAGCAGCAGAATTTACTTTTAATATTCTCTCCTTTATTGATTGGTCAGGTGTGGCTACTCCCCAGCTTACAGTCAATATCTTTGCCGATGATATACAATATAAACAAGCTTTTTCCGATTTTATCGGACATAAAACTATCCAGCGCAAAACAATAAAACTTGTTCCTATAAACGATATTACTGCTGCAAACGGTCAAGTAATTATTGTATGTAATTCTGGAATTTCTCAAATCCCCAAAATAAAGAATA
>CAZWVR010000051.1:9867-16552 GCA_964637235.1 uncultured Bacteroidales bacterium
ATAGGACTCGGAGCAGATGCTATCGCTAATGGGGCAGATATAGCTATATATAACGATAGCGGACCAAAATATAAAATTAACGAAGCCTCTCTGGCAGCAAAAAATATTAAATACAATAACGATTTAATTCATTATGCAACTCAATGATTACGCAGCTAATACAAAAAATATTATACCTCGTCATATTGCAGACTTAATAGCCAATGGAGAAGGACAGACCTTGGATTTCAAATTTGAAATCAACGATGCTAAAAAATTAGCTAAAACACTTGTTGCTTTCGCTAATACTGACGGAGGTATATTGCTAATAGGTGTAAAAGATAATGGCAAAATCGCTGGCATTAAATCTGACGAGGAAATGTATATGATTGAATCGGCAGCTCGTATATTTTCAAAACCTGCAATACCATATGAAATAAAAATTTGGCAAATAGGCAAAAAAAACATCCTGGAAGTCATTATCCCTAAAAGTAATCTAAGACCTCATTATGCTAAAAACGATAAAAATAAATGGATAGCATATATTAGAAATAAAGACAAAACTCTAATGGCTAATAAAGTCCTCATCGATGTATGGAAAAATAGCAAAAACCCCAAACCAATTAAAATAATCTATTCAAGAAAAGAACAACTCCTTTTAAACTATCTTACTGATAATAAATTTATTACTATTAAAGAATTCGTAAATTTAGCACAAATTTCTTATAAATTAGCACAAAAAATTTTAGTTGATTTTATTCTTTTAGATATAATTGGCATACAAATTACAGAAAAAGAAGCTCTGTATTATCTAAAAAATAACTCCAAATGAAACACCTCGTTTCTATTACAGATATTACCTCCGAACAGATGCAAGAAATATTTAACCTTGCCTCTAAATTTGAAAAATTTCAATATCCAGATCTACTAAAAAACAAAATAGCCGCTACATTATTTTTCGAACCCTCCACAAGAACAAGATTAAGCTTTGAAACAGCTATGGAACGCCTCGGCGGTAAGATTATAGGCTTTACTTCTGCAACTTCATCAAGTGTAAGTAAAGGTGAAACTCTAAAAGATACTATATTGACCGTTGCCAACTATTCAGATATTATAATCCTAAGGCATCCATTAGAAGGAAGTGCTCGCTATGCAGCTGAAATATCCCCTATACCTATTGTAAATGCCGGAGACGGCGCAAATCAACATCCTTCACAAACTCTACTCGATCTATATTCAATACTAAAAACACAAGGTACGCTCAACAATTTAACAATTACATTAGTAGGAGATCTAAAATATGGCAGAACCGTCCATTCTCTAATAATGGCTATGAAAAATTTTAACCCTACATTCTTTCTAATAGCTCATCAAAAACTAAAATTACCCGACGAATATAAAAAGATACTTAACCAAAATAACATTGAATATTATGAAAGCGAAATCTTCGACCCAAAATACATTAAGCAAAGCGATATCATTTATATGACAAGAGTCCAAAAAGAACGATTCTCTGATCTATTAGAATATGAAAAAACAAAAGATCTATACCAACTAAAACTTGATATGCTTACAAACGTAAAGAAAAATCTAAAAATTTTGCATCCTTTACCCAGAGTTTACGAAATTGATACAGATATTGACAAAACTCCTTATGCCTATTATTTTCAACAGGCTAAAAACGGTGTATATGTACGACAAGCAATTATTGTTAAACTTTTAAACATCTTATAATGAAAAAAACTATTTTTCTGCTAATTGTTATACTAATTTTTACAAGTTGCCAAAAAAATAAAAACTACAAAATCAAAAGCGAATCAATCTCCCAACAGCAAAATAACAACGATATAGACACCACAACAATTGATACTTTTTTAATAGAAAACGGTAGAAAAGTAATATTTTTTTCACCATCAGCGACAGAAAAAGAAAGACTAACAACAATATATGGACAAAATGATTACTGGGATTTCCAACAGCTATTTTCTAATTTTTATAATTTTTACCATCGTTCGTCAGCAGCTCTAACAAAACATCATATCAAAAATATACTCAGCCACAGCAAAATATTTAAAATAAAAGTAGGAAAAGAATATCAAATATTAGATCTACGAAAAAACAACCAGATTATGGGCTTCATTTTATATGATAGCTCAAAATATAAAGTGAATTATGGAGTATATAACAACAAAGATTTCATAACAGAAATCAGAAAATTCTACGGCATAAAATTCAGCTTTTAGAAAAAAATTATTCTGAAATTTTGTATTTTAATCAAAAGTTATTTATATTTGCAAGCCGTTAAAACAGAAAAAATTAAATACTAAAAGTTATGCAAAATCAGTATGAAACCGTTTTCATTTTAACTCCCGTTTTATCTGAACAACAGATAAAGGAAACGGTTGGTAAATTCAGAAACTATCTGAAAGATAGAGGAGCCGAAATGGTTCACGAAGAAAGTTGGGGTATTCGTAAATTGGCATACCAAATCAACCACAAATCAACTGGTTATTATCATCTATTTGAGTATAAAGTTGCTCCAAATGTAATAGCTGATTTCGAACTCCAACTCAGACGCGATGAACGTGTTATGCGCTTTCTAACTGTCAAGCTTGACAAATACGCTATTGAATATAATGAAAAACGCAGAAAAAAACTCCAAGAAAAATCTGCTGAACCCAAATTAAATATATAAAAAAAGGAGGGTAAAACTATGGCACAAGATGACATCAGATATCTAAATCCGCCACCGATTGAATTTAAAAAGAAAAAATACTGTTATTTCAAAAAGAACAGAATTAAATACATTGACTACAAAGACCCTGAATTCTTAAAAAGATTTCTGAACTCTCAGGGTAAAATTCTTCCAAGACGAGTTACAGGAACCTCTCTCAAATATCAAAGACGATTAGCTAAGGCTGTAAAAAGAGCTCGGCAACTGGCTTTATTGCCTTATGTAACAGACTTGCTCAAATAACTCTAAAATTGAATTATTATGGAAATAATACTATTGCAAGATATCCCGAAACTCGGAAATAAAGATGACATTATCAAAGTTAAACGTGGTTATGCCGTAAATTATCTAATTCCGAAAGGATTAGCAATCATAGCAACTCCTTCCGCAAAAAAAGCATTAGAAGAAAAACTAAAACAACAGTCTAAGAAAATTGAAAAAGCTCGCAAAGAAGCAGAAGAACTTCTTAAAAAATTGAAAGACATCAAATTGCAAATAGCTGTCAAAGCAGGAGAAAAAGGTCAAATATTCGGTTCTGTCACAAACTTTCAAGTGGCTGACGCCTTAAAAGAAAAAGGATTTAATATTGATAGAAAGCAAATTACAATTGCCGAACATATCAAACAATTAGGTACGTACAAAGCAAATATAAAATTATTCAAAGACATAGAGGCAGAAATTGAGCTCGAAGTCGTCGCTGAATAATATCAAAGCAAACAAATAAGCTTTTTTACCTTTTTTACTTTTTAATCCCCTCTGGCTCAAACAGAAGGGGATTTTTTATTTTACTACTTCTCCAACTAAATCAAATTCATAAGCATCTACTATCTTTACATCATAAAAATTACCCGGCTCCAAAACCTCAGAACTACGAATTAAAACCTCATTATCAATTTCCGGTGAGTCATATTCAGTGCGACCAATAAATAATTCACCTTCTTTCCTATCTATCAGCACCTTATAAATATTACCTATTTTACGAGCATTTTTCTCCTCTGAAATTTTTTCTTGTAAACTCATTATCTCTTCTGCTCTCTGAGTTTTAATTTCAGGTGGTACAAGATCAGTATAATTCTCATAAGCATAAGTATTTTCCTCGTGAGAATACTCAAAAACACCAAGTCTATCAAATTCAACTTCTTCTACAAAATCACGTAATTGCCGAAATTCAAGCTCTCCCTCAGTAGGATAACCTACTATAAAAGCAGTACGAATAACCGCTTCCGGCAACCTCTTACGTATTTTTTCAAGCAAACGATATACTAATTTACTATCATATCCCCGACGCATAGACTGCAATACTTTATCAGAAATATGTTGAAGCGGCAAATCTATATATTTACACAATTGTGGATAATCTGCCATTACTTCTAAAATCTTTTCAATATACAAAGAAGGGTATAAATAATGTATGCGTATCCAAGGAAAATCAGTATCATAGGCAAGTTTTTTAAGGAAATCAGCAAATCTAAATTGCCCATATAAATCATAACCATAGTAAGAAGTATCCTGCGCAATGATTATTAACTCTTTTACACCTTTTTTACGTAAATATTTCGCCTGCTCAATAAGTTTCTCCATAGACACAGAAACATATTTACCCCGAATAAGGGGAATAGCACAAAATGCACATTTACGATTGCAACCTTCCGAAATTTTCAAATATGCATAATGCTTTGGTGTAGAAAGCAGCCTCTCTCCGTAAAGTTCTTTTTTATAATCTATATCAAATGCTTGCAAAATTTCTTTTAAATTTACCCCAAAATATTTGGAAACTTCCGGTATCTCCTGTTCCAGTTCCGACTTATATCTCTGCGAAAGGCAACCTATAACGTATAAATCTTTTATTTTCCCCTGCTCTTTAAGCTGAACATATTCTAAAATTGTATCAATAGACTGAGCCTTCGCACTTTCTATAAAACCACAAGTATTTATTATAACGATATCGTCTTTATTAACTTTTTGTTCAAAATTAACTTCTATGTTATTTTTAGAAAGATAAGTGGCTAATACTTCCGTATCCACTAAATTTTTATAACAACCTAAGGTAATAAAATTCACTCGCATAATCAATCACAATTTATGAACAAAAATACCAATTTTTTAATAAAAGAATAATTTTAGGGCGTGTCCCTCGCTCAGGCTCGGGTCGGGCTTTCCGCTTATATTCGGCTCGGCAAAGGCAAGGCATACTCTCGCAAGCGAAATGCAAGGCAATGCGGTAGCCGCCTTCGGCGGACAACTCGCCTGCCTAAGCATTTCGCTTGCTTTGGCGTGCGTGGGGCTTCGCTCCTCCGCTCAGCCTCCGCCGCCAAGTATGCCTAAGCCTTTGCCTTCGCCTCATATCGCTCCAATCCCTCACGCTCCTCCGCTACGCCTCCCCTAAATCAGATACTTAATATCCCAATAACTTTCGTTCTAATAAATACGCTATCGGTGAATTATTATTATCACTGACAATAGTATAGTCACTACTACTAATAGTAGAATTTCTTACCACAAACGACTTCCCTACACTATCCAACAAATCTTTATCATTATAATCATTGCCCAATGCTACACATTTACTGATTTCAATACCCAGATTTTTACATAATCTTACAGCTGTTTTTGCTTTGGAAACATCTTTGTGAAATATCTCCAACCAAATGCTTTTATTATCTATTGGCGATGTAGAACGAATTAATGTAATATCAAAAACTGCAAGTTTATTTTTTAGTCTAAAAAATTCTTTTTCATTATCCAAAATAATAATTAACTCACTGGCTTCTAAGGGTAATTGGCTCAAATTCAAAGGTTTAGAATATTCTTTATATAACTCTATTTTTCGTTCAAAATCTTGCTGTGGATATCGCCGAACATATTCACAATAATGATTATCAGGTATAGGATACTGAACAAAAAAATTTACATTTTCCTCCAACAAAAGAGAAATAATAGGTTTTAAAAGCCTTTTCTCAAAATTTTGCTTATAAATCACACTGCGATTTTTAAAATCATATATACCAGCACCATTAGAAAAAACTACATAATCAAAAGGATAATCATTTTTCAAGACCTTTTTAAAGCTAAGAATATTTCTACCAGTAATAGCTATGGTGTAATAAAATGAATTTATTTTTTGCAAGGCAATTATGTCTTTTTCAGAAATTTGTTTATCTCGATTTATAATAGTACCATCTAAATCAGTAAAAAATGCGGCTTGTTTCATTTTTGGACAAAAATAGTATGAAAATTTTGAGTAAAAAATTTGCTTTTTTAAAAATAAATTTATATTTTTGCAATGTCAAAATGGGGGTGAGAATGCGGGAATAGCTCAGTTGGTAGAGCACAACCTTGCCAAGGTTGGGGCCGCGGGTTCGAGTCCCGTCTCTCGCTCAGAGAAGCCCATAAGGGGCTTTTTTGTTCTTATAGTGCCCGCGTGGCGGAATTGGTAGACGCGCAGGACTTAAAATCCTGTGGGCCGCAAAAGCCCGTGCCGGTTCGACTCCGGCCGCGGGTACCCCTTTTAAACCTCCCTTACATAAATTAACTAATAGAAAATCACTCACTTATTCACCACTAATCATTCTGAAACATAATTTTCCTTCTAACAAATCCCTTTTGAAATATTTGAAGCTTTGTATCTATTTTAGAAACTTACTCAGTACAAAAACAAATATTTTTAACCTTTATTTCCTTATACTCCTCAAATTGTTTTAATTTCTCGTATGTCTCGCTTAATTGGGAAACTGCTTCTTTGTTTCCTTCTATAAAATATTCCGTGAAAGAAATAGTAAAAAATGTTAATTATATAGACAAAAAGTCTATAATTTTTCCATGTCCCTTTTACTTTCTAAAACTCACGGTTTTCTACGCATTTTATATCACTGCTCCGTAGTGTCGCTTCTCATTTTAGCTTCTCTATCAAGCATAAATAATGCAGCACCTTTACCGTCTATCATTTTTAGTTGTTGTAATATTTCATCCACG
>CAZWVR010000052.1:0-16521 GCA_964637235.1 uncultured Bacteroidales bacterium
TACCGAGCCGAGCGAGATAGTGCCACCTGCGAGCCAGAGCCGAATATAAGCGAAGCACCCGACCCGAGCCGAAGGCGAGGGGCACGCCCAAAAAATCATTTAATTTTTACTCTAATACCTTTGCTATGGCTTGCAAATTCAGGTGCATACATACATTGAAGTGTTGAGATTCCGTTTGAGAAATTTCCAGCAACAGTAGCACGCAAAGAATATTCAATAACGTAAGTGCCTTTGGGCAAGTAGTCAAAAAAGAAGTTTGTAGAAGCGTCTTTTGTGGTCTGGTAATAAGCTATTCCGCTCTGTCTCTTGTATTGCGAGATGACATCTACTGGCTCAAATCCAGAGGCTCGCATATCTTTCAGGTGGACGTATTCCATATCTCTATCTGTTCGTATTTCCAGCCTGACAACAATTTCGTCGCCGATGTTTATCTGGTCTCCTTCTTTGATAGGTATTAGTTTGTCGCCTCTGTCAGTTGTGATTTTTTTGTATAGTTGTTTTTTTATTTGCAGAGGTGATTGTGCTTGTGTTATTTTATCCAGATTTTCAAAGTATTGCCAATATATAGCTCCCCAAGTTGTAATGTTGTTTTTGTTATTGACAGTGATATTTGCCATTTGAGGTTTTATCTGTTGGGCGTCGAAAGATACTTTGTAGTATCCTGAACCTGCAAGTGTTTGTATTTGGGGATTTTGAGCGGGGTCTATTAGTGTATCTCCGAGTTTTACAGGCACAATTTGATTATTTTGGAGCAAGTTTTTGCTACCTGTTAGCAGTAGCGAATAAACTGCTTGTGCCGTAGCTATTGTAGTTTCCCAGTTATTAGTTTGCTTGTTTTTCAGTAGCCATATTTTCATACTGTCCACGCTTTGAGTGTCTTTTTCTATCTCATAGAATGCTTCAATCATTGTAGCTTGGGTTTGTATAGGGTTCTGATACCAGTAGTAGCCGTAAGTATTTTCTTTCCAATACATACCTAATTCGTCGTTGTATAAAGCACGTTCTTTGAGTGAGGCGATAATCAGTTTTGCTAAATCAGTGTCGTTGTTTCTGTAAAATGTCAAAGCCAGTAGTGCCTGCTCATATATTGAATATTGTGTCCAGTATTTTTTCAGTTGATTGTAAAAGAAAGTGTATGCTTCGGCGTATTTATTTTGTAGAGGTTTCTTGTAAAAAGTTCGTGTGTATAAATAATTGATAATCAGTGGACTTGGTAGATATTTTTCAAGTTTTTTCTTTTTGTATAGGTCTTTTATATATGTGTATCGTTCAAACATTTTTTTGTCGGTGTATTCTATAGCTTTTTGTCCCATTTTGAAAAGTTTATCATTATCTGAAATTACGTTAATTTTTTTCAAATGTCCGATACCTTGTGCAATGTATTGAGTGACAAACCAGTTTTCTTCCATTCCTGGGAACCAAGCCCAGCCACCGTCCCAGGCTTGTTCTTTTTCAAGTTTTTGTATTGCTCTGTTATTCTCGTCGTTGATTTTGTTTTGGTCAAATAAAATAGCGAGGTTGTGCATCTGCTGAGTTTGGTCTTTTGCGTCCATTACCCAAGGCGTTTCAGTAAGTATAATGTTTTTTAGTTCTTGATTTTTTTGCAAATTTGAATTTAAAGCCGAAGGTTGATATTTAGCCCAAGTATTGAAAACGTCTTTAATCTTTGGCGATGAGTTAAGGATATATGCGGCTAATGTGTTTGCATAGATACGCGAAAAAGTCTGTTCGTTGCATTCGTAAGGATATTCAATGAGGTATGGGAGTGCTTCTATTGCATACCAAGCAGGATTTGAAGTGTATTCCAGAGTTAATCGGTAGTTTTTCAGTGTTTTAGAGTGTTGAGCGTTTAGGAGTTTTTGCATTGTAAAGTTTTTGGTCTGATTAGGACCTACTGCCAGGGGCATTGTTTCAGTGATAAGCATTCTATTGCTGAGTACGGGAATAGTTTTTTGTTCGCCGTCGGAGAAATTACCTGCTTTTGCTATTATTTTATAAGTTATCAGTTGTGCGTTTTCAGGAATTGCTATTTCCCATCTGATAGGGATACTTTCTTGTTTTTCAACAGCGAATTTTTGAGTTTCAGATTGCTTGGACGTTAGAATGTTTATTTTTTTGCCAGTTATTTGGTCGTAGAATTCTATTTTTACGTTTCCTTTTAGAGTTTTATCTGTTAGGTTAGAAATTTTAGCACTGAAAAATAGAGTGTCTCCCTGCCTGAAAAAACGCGGGACATTGGGCATAATAGAAAGTTCTTTCTGGGTAGTTATGAATTTTTCAAAGAGACCGTATTTTAGGTCTTTTGTGTGAGCAAATCCCATAAAATGCCATCTGGTTAAGCTCTCTGGCATTTTGAAACTTATAACAAGTTCGCCATTTTCGTTTGTTCGTAGCTGTGGATAAAAGAAAGCATTTTCTGAAAAGTCTTTGCGTACTTCTATCTCTTCAACGTTTTCTGGGATATCTTTGGACAAAATAGGCTCTTGATTTTCCATTACTGGCATATTTTCCTCGCTGAGAGTTGTTAAACGTCCTTTTTTGTATTTTCTTTTGTATGGATTGTAATAAAAGTTAATCCCATACCAATAGAGTTCTGGTAATTCCCAGTTTTTGTAAGAATAATATTTTGTTTGATATGTTGAATAAGAGTTTAGGTCGTAGGAGTTAAATTGGTGTGGTACAATATTGATATTCAAAGGATTAGTTTTATAAAAAGAGGCGTTCCAGACGTTAGGGACAAAAGCGTCCAGCGAGGCGTCGTACATAGTTGTCAGCAGTTCAGCCAGTTGCGGGTCTCCTTTTTTGTCTTTGATAATAATTTTCCATTCTTCTTGTTGTCCTGGTTTAAGTTTATCTCGGAATGTTGCAAATTCAAAATTCAGTTGTTTGCTGGTATAAGGCACATTTACGGTGTATTGATAGTTATATACTCTATTGCGTGTAATGTGCGTGAAAATAACTTTGAAATTGCCGCGGTATTTCTCTTTGACAGGTATTTTTATAAGTGTTTTATTGTTGTTGAGGGTAAAAACTTTGTTTTGGATAATTGTATCGTTGAGGATTATTTGCATAATAACTCTTGTATGAGAATATGCCCCTATTGAGAATTCAGCGATGTCGCCTACTTCTGCTGTTTCAGTCAGTTGAATTGCCCAGCCGTCAGTGGGATAGGGTAGTTTATTGCTGTTTTTGTCATAAATGACAAAATAATGTTGTTTTTCTATTTTGTTGCCGAATTTGTCTTGTGTTTTTATGAGTAATTTATATGCACCAGAGGGAAGGTTTTTAAAGTTTTGAATGTTTAAATCATTATTTTTTTCTGTGTTAAAATTTTTTGCCCAAATTTTTTTGTCAGGTTTCCAGTTATGAAAATTGCTTTCGTTTTTGTATTCTGTGCCGGGAATAATTTTATACCATTGCTCTTGTGTGTATATTGGCAAATCTGGGTAATTCCAATATTTTTCTTTTAGTGCCGTTTTAGGTGCCCTTAAAGACCAGAGTTGAATTTCTCCTGTTGCATTAACTTTTTGATGATTAGGAGTTAGTGCTTCCAGTTTAAGGGTGTCGTATTTTGTTGTAAATTCTTGTTTATCAATGTATTCTGGTAGATTTGTATTTATTGAAAAAGCATAGTATCCTATGCTGATAGTTTTTGAGGTGCTTTGTGTTTCACCGTTTATATCTGTGACATCTGCGGTTATTATGTAGTCAAAATAAGTGTCAGGGTCTTTTTTTTCAGAGAGGTCGGGTATTGCTTCAAATTTTATAGAGAATTTGCCGTATTTGTCTGTTGTAGTTGTTGCCTCTTTGATTATAACCTCTTCGCTTTGGTTGTCAAAGTTCCACCAATCCCAGCAAAATCTTCTTTTAATACGTTTTATTTGATAACGGACAGTTGCATTGCTGAGTTTAACGCCAGAGTAGTTTTGTGCTTCTCCTTGTACTTCAACTAATTGATTTACAATGTATTGCTTTTGCGGTTGAAATATTTTTACTTCAAAAGTAGGACGTTTGTATTCTTCTACTTGTATTGTAATACTTCCAAATCGGCTGTTGATTAGCATTTGTCCGGGTAATATTTGTTGCGGGATAATAAAACTACCGCTAAAACTACCATACTCATTTGTTTTGAAGGTTTTAGTTTCTATGTCTTGGTAGTTGGCATCTATGAGAGTTAATTCAACTTTTTTGTTTTGGACTATTGAAGGCTGATTGTTTTTATCGTATTTGATTAAAAGCCCTTTAAAATAGACAATTTGCCCTGGTCGGTATATTGCTCTATCTGTAAAAAGTTTTAAAGTTTCATACCCTTTTTTTTGAGAATTTTTGTGATATTCGCTATATACGGCATTACTGATGTTTAATTGGTCGTTTTTGTATTTGATGACGAGAGTTAGGTTTTCACTTTCTTTTGAAGGTTCTATTATAAATTCGCCGTTTTTGTCGCTTGTATATTTTCCATAAATTTTTGTGAATTCTCTTTTTAAAGTGTAGTTATATTTAGTATAATATGCTGTAATTGAGGCATTTTCAATAGGTTTTCCGTTAGTTCTGTTTACCACTCTACATATTACAGTGCCGTCGTTTAATTTTTCTGTAAGTAGTGCTATGTTAGAAATGGTAAAAAGTTCGTATGTAAATGTTTGTTCTTGGTCTTTGTTGTTTTTGTCTGAAATAAAAATAAGATATTCTCCTAATGGTAAGCCGTCTAAAACTATCTCTGTTGAGTGGAGTTGTTTATCGTCAGGATTAACGAGTTTGAAAGTGTATTTTTTTAGTATTTTTTTTGATTTTAACTTTTGGAGGAAGTCTTTTCCATAATCTATTGTTAGTTTGTCATATTCTTTGTCATCCATAGAGTAAATTTCTACAAACACTTTGTCAATATTCCTATAATCAAGTTTAATAGCGAATTTTTCATTAGGGATATTTATTTGTTCTATTTCTGCTTGTAGATATTTTTTATTTATTTGAGCCAGAAGATTTTTTGCTTGATTGACGATATTAGTATCTTTGGTATTTTTAATTATACTTTGGCAAATGTTTTCAACGATTTTATAGTCATTTTTGTATTTGTAGGAAGAAGTATCGTTTAGGTCGTATTTTTCAGCAAGATTGAAATATTCTTGTGCTATTGTTAGTTGAATTAATGGTGTTTGTTCACTTTTGGGATATTTATTTGCTAAATTTTTTAAGAAGTCAATGTATTTTTCAGTTTTGTTTTGCAGTACGCTAAAATTATTTACAAACTCTATTCGTTGTCGTTCGGCAAATACGAGCGCTTCGGTGTTTTTAGAGTCTTTTAGTCTGAATTGTAGCCATTTTTGAAGTGTGCGAATGCCGTTATAATGTAGTGATAGAGTGTCTTGACTTTCTATATTGGCATTGGCAAAAATCTGTGTTTCAGCATAATAGATAGTATCGTTTATTTGGAAGTAATCTCGTGGTCGTGTGATGCTGGCTTCGGGATTGCTGTAAAAATTGACACTTCTGTATGCCAGAAAATCGTACAGAGTGGGGTACCATTTTGGTTTATCTCCTTTTTTGATAAGTTCCTTGTAAAAGTTAATGCTGTATTTTTTGAGTTTTTCAGGTTCGGCAAGGGAGGCATTGAAGTGTTCAATAGATTTTTCTATGAAGTCTTCTGCGCTCCAAGTTTTTATGTCCTCTGGGCGGCTTTCTGTTTGTGTTCTGTCCATAATTTTCCATCCGTTTTGTTCGTAGTATTGCCAGTATAGTTCGCCCAACATAGAATGGATTATTGCTTTGTTTGGGAATGGTGCAGTTTTTAGGTCTGTTTCTAATCTGTTAATGAAGTTTATAAAAGCGTCTTCTTGATATAGCATTTGGCTTTTGGCGTAGTAAATATCGCATTTGAGGATTTGTTCTTGCAGATTGTCTTTTTGTGCCTGTTGATATATTTCGTCAATAACTTGTATAGCAGAGCGTGCTCTTTGTTCGTTTAATAATTTTTCTACTTGTTTCCATTTAAGAGTGTAAAATTGCATATTTTGTGATTTTAGATTTTGTATTCCCAATAAAATAACCGTGAGCAGTAAGATGTATTTTTTCATTTTTTTTGTGGTAAGATAATTTTTTTTCTTTTAATAATCTAATTTTTTTGACAAGTTTTTTAGGGCGTGTCCCTTCGCTCGCTGGGGGGCTCGCTACGGGTCGGGCTACGGCTTGTATCCCGCATTGTTTCGGCAGGCAGGTCTATTTCGCTCGGCTCGGCAAGGCAGGACGGCAGCAGGCTTACGCCTGTCAGCACGCCTGCCTATGCCTTGCATTCGTACATTTCCGCAAGACTTTTCAGTTGTGGCAATATTCTATAAATCAACGCTTTACGCATAATTCACAATTGCCTCGCCTCGCTTTGCGGTGCGTGGGGCTTCGCTCCATCGCTCAGCCTCCGCCCGCAAAGACCTGCCATGCCTCAACTTCTGCGGGCTAACCCGCCTCCGCCCTCACGCAAAAAACATTCCCCACTGTTTTTGACTAATTATAATTTGTTTTTCCACAATTACCATCCACTGATTCTTGCCTCATATATTCCGGATTTTTTACTGATTATTAGAGGATAAAAATTTCGATAAATATCTGTAAATCATACGATTTCCACAACAGTTTTTTCTATTAAACAAACTAAATAATCTGGACAATATTTAAGATATCTCTTGGAATTAAGAACAGATTTCATCTATCTGAATAAAAGTTTATCATATCTTTAAGTACTTTTTTACATACTTTACAAAATATTGGAGGGTCTAATTTTCTCATTATGCAGGTATATTGCGGACGATATATACCTTTACTGAGATATCCAGCACCTTCAAAAGCTCCAACTACATTTTTATATTTATCAATTGGCGGAGTAGGTATTGGCACTCCTTTATCGACCATATTTTCCCATTTGCTCTTAAAATTTACTAATGTAGTCAGATTGGGTTCAGGAGGTTCTAAATTGAGATTGTAAAAATTTTGATTAGCAGGGTCAGAATATCCATATTCATCACCTAAGCCACCGAAGCCGTGTCCAAATTCGTGCACCATAACTTTTTTACCTTCTGGATTATCAGAAACAGTGACATTATAGAAATTGTAGAAACCTGCACCCCCATATTTGGGAGTATTTACAATTACCATAATTTGGTCGTAAGGCACCAAAGAGGCTATATCATACATTGTTTTTATGTTGCCTATGGTTAAGTAGCGATCTATTTTAAAGGTATTGAAGTGAGAACTTAATATAGTATTTTTCCATATACTGTCTTGGGGTATATCGGTTCCGGATTCTTCTGATATTGAGTATATTGCATAAAAATTTATGTCTTTTTTCATAGACGCAAATGGTTCTATTGATAACATATATTTAGCTTGGGCTATTGCGTCTTTTTTGAATTTTTTCAATTGCTTTTTTGTATATCCTTCGGCGATGAAAGCTATATCCAGATGATTGGAAGGGGCGCCGTTATAGATTAGTTTTTCTGTTTTAAAGTGAAAGGGTCTATCTTTTATTATCTGTGAATCATTTGGATTGATAAATAGCTTATATTCTGTTTTATATTTTCCTGTATAAAAATCTCGTCTTTCAAAAACGAGTTTTACAGTTTTTTTGGGGAAAGGCATTACAACACTTTCGTAGAAAGCTTTTGGGATAGTTTTTGCTTCTGGGCTTCTTCTCCATTCTCCGAATAATGTATTATATGTTTTGCAAAAAAGCAGTTTATTGCTAATTGAGTCGTATAAACTTATTTTGTATTTGCCGTAATTAAAAGGGCTAATTAGGTTTTTATGAGGACCTCCCCAGTAAGGTTCTTTTTTTATTTGATATAAAAAAAGCATTTCTGTATCAGCATTTCCTACGCGAATGTAGTCTATTCTCAGTTGTTGATTTGTAAAATAATTGTAAAACTCAGAAGCTGTATCTTTTTGAGCTTTTGTAATATTTGATAGAGTAATGATCAGTATAAAAAATAGAGCGAACTTTTTCATATTGAATATTTTTAACTGTTATTTTCTTGATTTTCTTCCTGATTTTCAGAATCTTTTTTTTCTTCTTTTTCAATAAAGTATAATTCTCCGAAGCGGCGGTGTCTTAGCATAATTCTAAGCGTTTGCATAACTTTTTCTGCTTTTATTGTAATACGGGGACTCGCCTTTAATGAAGGAATTTCAGCTATAAGTTCAATTTTCTGCCCAGATTTATTGTGAATGTACACCATTTTTGCGCTTCCTATTTTTGCATCTTCGTCATCTTCCTTTTTATCAATAGCAATGTGTTCAAGTGATACTGTTTCGCTTGTTATTGAGGAGATATCCTCAAAGAAAAATTCCATAGTATATGGACTAAGTATTGTATTTTCTACCCAATTAAAAATGCAAGTGTAATAGCTGATATAATTTTCTGTTAAAGCGACGATTTGAATGGTATAGACAGAGTATATAAAGTAGTCTTTTACCTGTCTTCGCTTTATATGTTCAGGTTCTATTCCTTGTGTGTTCCAGTATATTGGTGTTATTAGAATTAAGAAATTATCCGGTGTAATAGTCAGAGGATTAAGACTTAGCATTTCTACTGCTGCGGGTTTTACTATATTTTTGATGTCTTTTATTAGCCAATTTTCCATCTGCTGAGCACTGGGCATCATTTTAAACTCATCAAGGGCATCTATATATGGTTTAAGCCATCTATAAGCAAAATAGAAAGCTAAAAATACTGGGGTAAATACAAATATGATTGTGTAAAAACTGTTCCATTTAAGATATAATGCTAATAATAAGGCTAACGTTATCATTATATAGCTTAACAGAATATACCCTCCATACCAAGACGGAAATGGTGGCTTCTCAATATAAAAGAAGTTTTTTTTAAGCCGATTTTTTAGTTCAGGCGTTATTTTTATTATTTTTGTCGGCGCAGCCATTGAGCCTATTTTATACAAAAATATCATTTTTCGGATATAAAAAAAAATTATGAAGCGTTTCTCTGCCAATTATATTTTCCCCATTACTAATACTCCTATAAAAAATGGAATTGTAGAAACCGATGATAAAGGAACCATTCTAAGAATTTATCCAATGGGTTCAGAAATATCGGATACAGAATTTTATAATGGCATTATTGTTCCTGGATTTATAAATACTCATTCCCATTTGGAGTTAGCTTATTTAAAAGATAAATTACATCCAAAAACTTTACCTGATTTTATTGATCAAATAATTACCTATTATAGAACACAGCAAGAGGATGTTAGATGGAAAATAGAAAAATCCCGAGAAGCTGATCAGTTAATGTATAAAAATGGAATTGTAGCAGTGGGAGATATCAGTAATCATGAATATACTGCTGAGATAAAAGCTCATTCCGGAATTTTATACCATACTTTTATTGAAATTTTAGACGATTTTAACTATAAAAAGGGAGATGAGCAATTGCAAAAATATTTTCAGCTTAAAAAGAAGTTTAAGCGTAGTTCTGTTGCTTGCCATGCGCCATATTCGTGCTCATTATTCTATGTACGTAAATTAGTCTCATTGCTTGAAGCCAGTGATATTTTTTCTATTCATATGCAAGAAAGTGAGCATGAAAACGATTTTATTGGATATGCCAAAGGTGCTTATATTGATTTATATCGTAAGTTTAACATTACTTTTGATGCTGCGTTGTTAAAGCCTACTGGGAGAACTTCTCTTTATAGTTATTTGCCTGTTATGCCTCGTGATAAAAATGTTTTATTTGTGCATAATGTTATTACTACTGAGCAAGAAGTTGAGGCTGTGGCAGAATACTCTGATCGTATTTATTTTTCTTTTTGTCCAAAATCTAATATGTATATTCAAAATAGGGTGCCAGATTTTACCCGATTTAAAAAAGTTTGGAATAGATGTACTATTGGTACTGATAGTTTGGCTTCTAATACAACGTTGAATATTTTGGAAGAAATGAAGCTTATAAACATTCCTTTTGAGGAAAAATTGAAGTGGGCAACAATAAATGGCGCTAAGGCATTAAATATTGCTGATAAATATGGCTCTTTGGAAATAGGAAAACGTCCTGGCCTTAATCTTATTACACCTTTTGATTTTAATAGAATGGATTTATTGCCAAATTCCAAAGTTTTTAGATTGATATAATACCTTGCTTAAAGAGCGTTTTTGAGGGTAAGACTAATTTTTTTATAATTTTGTTATGCTTTTTTATTATTTTTTTTGATTATTCATATTCTTTTTTTATATTGCCACAAAAACTAATGTGAGAAGGTTAATTTTATTTATATTTTTTATAACCTTTGAGATTGCGGTATATTCTCAGCAGATTGGAAAATTTTATCTTTTAAAAGACACTTCTTTTTTATCCTCCATAAATCAAGCAGATAGAAAAATATTGGATTCTCTTTTAACAATTTATCATAACAAAACTCAGGATACGGAAAAAGTTCAAATTTTGCGCCAATTGATAGATATGCTTTCCGATGAACCTTTACAATATAAATACAATGCAATTCTTTATAATATTGTTAAAAAAATAATTGTTCAATATCCTGATAATGAAAGAATTATAGATGTTTACGCTTTTTCACTATTTTATCAAGGAGAATACTATCTGAATAGTAAACAGATGGTGGATTCTGCCAAATATTTTTATTCAAAAGCCTTAAAAGTTTTTTCTAAAATCAATGATTACAGTGGTATGGGAGATTGTTATGCGCAATTAGGTTTTATAAAACTAATTTATGAATCTAAGCTCCTTGATGCGATAGATTATTATAAAAATGCTTTGCATTTATATAAACGCAATAAAGATACTTCAAATATTGCCTTTGCTTTAAGTTCTCTTGCTTATTTATATGATGAGCTCGGGGATGTTGACTCAGCTATATCTGTAAATATGGAGGCTTTGAATATTGCTGAAAAATTAAAAGATTATAGACGTATGGCAGTGATTTTTAATAATTTAGGTACAATACTTTATCATCAGTATGATAATGATACCATTGGCATTTATTTAAATAAGGCGATTTCTTATTTTAAAAAAGCTATAAAATACTTTGAACTATCCAATTATCATTCACATATTGCTAATGCGTTGAATAATATAGGAATAATATATGATAATTTGAAAAAAGGTGATTCAGCTATGTATTATTATCGTAAAGCTTATCAAAATGCTGTTGAGACTAAAAATCTTTATATACAATCTCTGGCATTGAGAAATATTGGAAATTTTTATGCATCTAAGGGTAAAAAAGATTCCGCACGATTTTACTATAACAAAGGTCTGAACATAGCTCTAAAAAGTAAAAATATAAATGCTATTGTTTCGACATTGACTTCTATAGCTGACCTTAATATGGAGGAAAATAACTACGATAAAGCATTAAAATATCTAAATCAAGCTAACAAACTTTTAGTGAATTATAAAAAGCCTCTTTTGCAATTAAGAGTTTATGATAAAATGTCCCGTGTATATGCTTGGAAAGGAAATTATGCTAAGGCTTATAAATTGCTGCTGCGCTATCTAAATAAACACGATAGCTTGATTAACCAGCAAACTCAAAAGGCAATATTAAGTCAACAACTTAAATATGAATATCAAAAGAGAGAAGCTCTTAAAGAAGCTGAATATAAACATAAAATGCAAATATTAGAAGAAAAACGAAAACGTAGTTCTCTGATTACTAAGTTTGTGATAATCTTAACTTTGGTTGTAGTAGCTTTTTTAGCTCTGTTATATAATCGTTTTTTACTTTTGAAAAAGCAAAATAATATCATAAAGAAGCAAAGAGATGAAATTGCCAGAACACAGAGAGAATTAAAGGAACGTAATAAAGCTTTGATGGATTCTATAAATTATGCCAGACATATTCAGAGAGGAATAATGCCTATGCATACCTCTAAGGAAGGCTTACCTGAGTATTTTATATTGTTCATGCCCAGGGATGTAGTTAGTGGAGATTTCTTTTGGAATAGAAAAATTGGAAATTCATGGTATGTCGTTGTTGCAGATTGTACAGGGCATGGTGTACCCGGTGCTTTATTGAGTTTCTTAGGAATATCTTATTTAAATGAGATTTTTGCATCGAATACTGAACTACAACCAGATTATGTATTGGAGAGTATGCGAGAAAGACTCTCTAAGGATTTTGCTACATCTGTCGAGACTCATAATTTTGACGGTATCGATATGATTTTATTGAAAATAGATCTGAATACTCTGAAGATAGAATGGTCAAGCGCAAATAGACCTCTTTGGATACTCTCTAAGCAAGGTGAGCTTATTGTTTTTAAAGCTTTTAGGCAAACCGTGGGTTTTAATTTTAAGCCTAAAAATTTTCAACTTTATTCATATCAAGCTGCTGCGGGGGATATTATTTATATGTTCAGCGATGGCTATATTGACCAAATTGGAGGATATGATAAAAGAATGAAATTTGGTAAAGAGAATTTTAAATCCTTGATTGTTAGTATGCGCGATGTTCCTATCAAAGAGCAAAAAGATATTTTTTTACAAAAATTGAATGACTGGTCAACTGGTTATAAACAAATTGACGATATCTTAGTAGTAGGTATAAAACTTTGAGCTTTTATTTCAGCATTTTAGCTAATTCTTTTTCAGATATTTCGTATATGATTTTTTTTCCATCAAAGCTATATTCTACCGAGGAAAGGGTAAATAATTCTGATATTATTTGAAAAACTTCTTGCTTGGTGTAGTTTTTAGTATTGAAAGTGGAATTTTTCGCAATTATTTCTGCTATTTTTTCTTTTAAATAATCTTTTGCTGCTTGCTTACTATCTTGGGTGAATTCAATCATTTTTTTCAGCACTTCTTCTGTTTGTTCAATTGGTAGTATTTCCGGTTTACTTGTTATTATAATGCTTTTTTCTTTTTTTTCTATTTTAAAGCCAAAAAATTCTAAATATTGTTGCAAAGTTTCTAATATTAGCATTTCTTGTGCAGTGAGTTTTATTTCCATTGGATAAATCAATGGTAAGGAAGGTAGCGGATTTTTAATGTTATTAATTATTTTTTCGTAATTGATTTGTTGAAGAGCTTTTTTTATATCTATTATTGCTATGGATCTACTTAAAAGCGTTATAGCATATTTATTTTTGAATATAAGAATTTTATCCGGTTGCCTCTGGACTTCTGGCTCTTGTTTAGATATTTCTATGAATAAATCGTCTTTTTCAGGGTATTCATTTTTTTGTGCTTCTATAAAAGGGTTATATTCAGTATTTATTTTGGGATATGGGATTTTCCCTGTTGATGTTTCTTGAATATTTGCAAATTCTATATTGTCAAAGTCTATTGAGGGAGTAATTTTGAATTTTATTAGTGCATTTTTTACAGTAGAAGACAAAAGTTGAAAAATTTGCTCTGCATTTTGGAAGTTTATTTCTGTTTTTGTAGGGTGTATATTTACATCTATCATCTCTGGATTTATATCAAAAAAAATGAAATAGGAGGGTCTGGCTTGATCAGGAAGTAGATTGCCATATCCATTGATTACTGCTTTATGGAAGTAAGCATTTTTCATAAAGCGTTTATTGACGAAAAAATATTGATCTGCTTTTGTTTTTTTAGCAAATTCAGGTTTTGTAATGAAGCCACTTATTTTTAAGAAGTTAAGGTCTGCTTCAATGGGAATGAGTTGTTCATTATAAGATTTGTCAAAGAGTTTGATAATTCGTTCTTTTAGGGGTGTTTTTTTTAGTTTTATGAATATTTTTGAGTTGTGAGTTAATGAAAATTCTATGTCGTTGTGCGGTATAGCTACTCTATAAAATTCTGTAAGAATATGGCGGAATTCAGTATTATCGGATTTAAGAAAACGGCGGCGTGCAGGTACATTAAAAAATAGGTTTTTGACTATGAAATTTGCCCCAGTGGGGCATTTGATAGGTTCTTGTAAAATAAGTTTATTCCCTTCAATTATTATTCTTGTCCCTATTTCTTGGTCTTTTGTTTTTGTAATGAGTTCTACTTTTGCTACTGCGGCTATTGATGCCAGTGCTTCACCTCGAAAGCCTTTTGTAGTAATATGAAATAAATCTTGTGGTTTCTGTATCTTTGATGTTGCATGCCTTTCAAAAGCCATACGGGCATCTATGGGGTTCATTCCAATGCCATTGTCTATTACTTGTATTAAAGTTTTGCCCCCGTTTTTTACGTTTATTTCTATTTTGTCAGCTTGGGCATCTATGGAGTTTTCTATAAGTTCTTTAATTACTGAGGAAGGACGCTGTACAACTTCTCCCGCTGCTATTTGATTGGCTAAGGATTGGGGAAGAATTTTTATTTTACTTTCCATTATCGCATTTTTATCAAAAAATTTACAAATTTTTCTATCATACTGAAATGTTCTGCTATTAAAAACAATAGAATGAGTAAACCTAATACTGTAATTAACATTACAGCGGATTTTTGTTTGCTTTGTTTATGATAATTGATGTATCTGCGAAATTTTATTTCTGGACGATAGTGTTCTCCATCTTTTTGTTTATATTCTTTTTCATATTTTTTTTTCGGTTTGTAATAGAGAGGTTTATAATCAAATACATAATGTTTTGGAAGTTTAAAGAAAAAGAAGCCCATTTAATCAATTTTTTTTGCAAATATATTGTAAAAATTTTATTTTTTCAGAGTATTTGGTAAAACTCAAAGATTTTCTTAGCTTAATATTTTTTTCATTTTTCATAACAAAAAAATGTTCCAATGGTACCTAAGAAAGAAAAAGAATTAAAAGGCGGTTATTTTATAAAAAATGTCACAATAATAAATGGACCTTATACATTGGAGGAATTAAAACAAAAATCCTTAGCAGCAAATACCAGAATATGGTCGCCTAAGACCAAGCAATGGCATTATGCTCGGGATTTGCCTGAGTTAGGGCTATTTTCAGAAGAAAGAAATGAGGAAAAACAGCAGACATCTTTTGGGGATGATTTTACCAAAGATGCTTTTGAGGAGGATGTGAATATTTCAACTTCTGAGCTGGATGTTTCTGCTGATAAACATACAGGGACTTCTACGGATGAGGCAGCTTCGCCAGAGGCGGATTTGGTTCAGAGTGGGGCTCTTTCTGAACAGCAAGAGGATGTTGAAGACTTTATAACTTCTGAGCTGGATGTTTCTGCTGATGAATATAAAGGGACTTCTACGGAGGAGGCAGCTTCGCCAGAGGCGGATTTGGTTCAGAGTGGGGCTCTTTCTGAACAGCAAGAGGATGTTGAAGACTTTATGACTTCTGAGCTGGATGTTTCTGCTGATAAACATACAGGGACCTTAGAAGCTGAAATTTCAAAACAGAACGATATTGAGCAGACTGCCGCTGCGGATGATGAGCAACAAAATATTGATGAGCTTTATAATAAGATTTTACTTCCACTTGGTAATAAAAAACAGTCTATTACTTCTGAACCCACAGATGAAGCAACTACACAAACATATAAGACAGTAATTACTTCATCTAAAAGTAAAGGGAAACAAATCAAAGATGGAGTAGAAGTAGATTGGGGAGAAGAAACCAGTAGTTTACTTATCACTAAAAATGGAAGCACAACAGATAGTAAATCTACTACTTCCGATGATGTTAGTGCTTATAAGCCTAAAATAGATAGTCAATTAATTCCCTCAATCTTAGTTTTCATCTTTTGCAATCCGATAATGGGGTTTTTTGCATTAATTTTTGCGATAATGAGTTCCAGTTCTTATTCTAAGATGGAATATATTAAAGCAAAGAAATACGCACAAGTTGCAAAAGTATTGTGGATCATAGGTATAGTTAGTTCAATAGCTTTTATAATTTATATTGCCAGCGAATGATGAAAACAAAATATTTATTGGCTCTTACTTTGTTTCTTGTGGGTATTTTTCTTTTGTTGTATTATAAAAATACTAATCCTTATGGACATCAGATGGGGGTTTGTTATTTTCGAGCTCTTACTGGATATAAATGTCCTGGGTGCGGTTCTCAGCGTTCTTTATACTATTTGCTTAATTTTCAGTTTATAAATGCTATAAAAGAGAATGCTTTTTTTGTATTTTTTATTTTTTTCTTTTCGTTATATTTGGCAGTAAAAATTAAAATAATTCGTTTAAAATTTCTGGAAAATTTATTGCAAAATCCTTATGTACTCTATGGTCTTGTATTTTTAATGTTTTCTTTCTGGATTTTGCGCAATATGCCTTTTTTTACTACTTTAACCGGGTTGAAGTAAAGATAAAACTAAAAAGCTCTCCAAAAAATCAGTGGCGTTATAGATTTATAAAGAATTTTTTGTAAAAAGAAAAAAAGAGACGACTTTTTAGACGCCCTTTCTGTTTTTTATTTTTTTAAGTTTTATTTTTAAAATGATGATTATTATAATTTGTTTAGTTAAAGTATGTTTTGTTTTTTTTAAATTTTTATAATTTCACATTATCAAACCCAATATCAGCACAATGAAACGGATATTTTTAATCATCTGTGTATCAGTTATAACTCTAACGAGTTTTGCACAGATAGACCACCC
>CAZWVR010000053.1:0-16469 GCA_964637235.1 uncultured Bacteroidales bacterium
AATCAAAAAACGCTAAAAAAGGGCAAAGACTTGGAGACGGAGGCCCCGGATACACAATACCTGCTGAAATATGTCCAGAATATTTCCACAAAAGAGGAGCTGTTGCTGCTGCCCGCACCAGCGACCAAATAAATCCTACAAGACGTTCCTCTGGCTCGCAATTTTATATAGTCACTGGTAAAGTCTATACTGACCAAGAACTTAAGCTATTAGAACAGAGACTGAATACCAAATTTACACCAGAGCAAAGAAAAGCTTATACCACAGTAGGTGGAGCCCCCTTCTTAGATGGACAGTATACTGTATTCGGAGAAGTTATATCGGGAATGGACGTCGTCGACAAAATCTCAGAAGCAAAAACAGACAAAAACGATAGACCCCTACAAGATATTAAAATCATAAAAATGATGATAATCAGATAGATACTAAACTACAAAAACTAAAACAACTTTTCAAATAAATTTATATTTTTGCCACATTAAAATTTTATTATGAAATTCAAAGAATTCCGAGCCAAAATAAAAAAAATATTAAAAAATAAATGGCTTAACTTAGGCTTCTATGGAATATTATACCTGTTAATAGTCATTTGGATGCAAGAATGGTGGCTTCTTATAGGTCTCATCATAATATATGATTTCTTTATTACTAAAAAAGTAAACTGGACCTTCTGGAAAAAACGAAACGCCCCAAAAACTAAACTTATAGAATGGGTCGATGCTATTATATTCGCGGCAGTTGCTGCATATATAATTAGAACCCTGCTTATAGAAGCTTACACTATCCCTACCTCATCAATGGAAAAAACGCTTTTAGTAGGTGATTTTTTATTCGTAAGCAAATTTCACTATGGTCCCAGATTACCAATGACGCCCTTGGCAGTACCTTTTGTTCACCATACACTGCCATTCACAAAATCAACTCCTTCATTTGTGGACTGGATTGAGCTCCCTTATAAACGACTAAAAGGTCTAACACATGTACACCACAATGATATTATCGTCTTTAATTTCCCAGAAGGTGATACTGTTGCTATTAACAAACAAGCAGAAAGCTACTACCAACTAATCCGTGATTTCGGTAGAAAAGCCGTATGGGAAGATAAAATAGTTAACCCTTATACCCATCAAACCCTAACCGGATACTTCGGAAAAATTATATATAGACCTGTGGATAAACGCGATAACTATGTAAAAAGATGCGTAGCTCTCCCAGGCGATACTTTGCAAGTTATTGACGGACAAGTATATGTAAATAGAAAACCACAAAAACAAATCCCCGGAATTCAATACAAGTACATCATTATAACTAATGGAACACCAATAAACCCACAAGTATATGAAAACCTACATATCTCAAACGAAGATAGAAAAAATTCCAGATACATAGACCCAAACATACTCCTATATATGCCAGAACTAAAAAAATATGACCTCTCAAATGCATTAGTCCTACCTTTGACTAACAAAGCATATCACCAATTGAAAACTCTATCAAATATAATTTTCATAAAAAAAATAATCAAACCCAAAGGTTACGGAGAAAATTATATATTCCCACACACACCTCTTTATTACGAAATTGACAGCAATGCCCTCTCTTTCTTAGACACTATTATATCCCCAACAGCTCGAAAAGAAATAGACTCCTTATACGGAAAAAAATTTGACGACTTCTCAATGCTACAACAACAAATAGATATATTCATCCCCGACAGTATAAAAGATGAAATCTACTCTAAACTAATTATACTTACACAAAAAGGCGACTATAAATGGAACGAAGATAACTTCGGACCTCTATATATACCAAAAAAAGGAGCAACAGTAAAACTAAATATGAAGAATCTCCCGCTATATAAAAGAATTATCAAAAACTACGAAAAAAATAAACTGGAAATAAGAAACGGAAAAATTTTTATCAACGGAAAGCAAACAGATACATATACCTTCAAAATGGATTATTACTTCGCGATGGGGGATAACAGACACAACTCCGCAGATTCTCGTTTCTGGGGATTTGTCCCAGAAAATCATCTGGTAGGTAGAGCTTGGTTTATATGGCTCTCTCTGGATAAAGATAAACCATTCCCTACTAACATCAGATGGAAACGAATGTTTAAGATTGTTGAACAATGAAAATATTCATAGATCAACGATCTGGTTTCTGTTTTGGAGTAATTTACGCTATTGAAAAAGCAGAAAGAGAACTAAAAAAAACTGGATCATTATATTGCCTCGGAGATATAGTCCATAACAACGAAGAAGTAAATAGACTAAAAAAATTAGGACTAAAAACTATAAACCTGCAAACATTTAAAAAACTTAAAAATACCACTGTCCTCATAAGAGCCCATGGAGAACCACCAGAAACATACAAAATTGCACATCAAAACAACATCCAAATTATTGATGCTTCCTGCCCTGTGGTATTAAAACTCCAAAATATCATAAGAGAAGGATACTTAAAAACACTCAAAAATAATGGCCAAGTAGTTATATATGGAAAACCAGGACACGCAGAAGTTATCGGACTACTCGGCCAAACTGATAATACTGCCATTGTCATAAATAAATTAGAAGACGTTCAAAAACTTGACTTCTCCCGTCCAATATACCTCTATTCTCAAACAACTAAAAGTTTAGATACCTTCTATTCAATCGTGGAACTTATAAAAAAGAACATCAAACCCGGTATTGAATTCAAATACTACGATACTATATGCCGACAAGTAGCTTTCAGAGATAAAGAAATCCGAAAATTTTGTGCAGATAAAGATATTATCCTATTCATCAGCGGGAAAAAAAGCTCAAATGGCAGAATGCTATATGAAGTCTGCAAAAATAAAAACCCAAACGCTAAATTTATTTCCAGTATTGACGAAATAGACTTAACATGGTTCTCCGGAAACGAAAATGTGGGACTATGTGGCGCAACTTCAACCCCAAAATGGTTAATAAACAAAATAGAAAATTTTCTAAGAGAACATTTCAACGTCGAAAATTAAATATTTAAAACCAATACCGAAACTAAAAAAACTACTCCTGCACCTATCAGAAACTCCTTTATACTCTGCAATGCATCAAAATTATAAACATAATAATGCACTAAATTTATCCCCGCAAAAAAAACTGTGAACAGTAAAGTTATATACAAATTGTAAATTGAAAAAACTGATAAAAAAACAAATATTAAAAACATTGCTTGCCCCGATAATATCGATACTGTACTATCTTTACAATCTTTATTCAAAATACAAATGAAGACTATCAAAAGCGTACTATAACCAGTTGATTTATAAATTTTTACAAAACTATCATCAACCTTTACCCCAAAAAAAACAAATACAAGCGATACAATCGCAAAAAGCAATAAAAAAACTATTTCAAGTGTAATTTTATTCTTGAACAATAAAGATAAAAAAGCAAAAAATATAAACGGAAAAGTTATTACATATTTCAAATGTAGCTGAAAAAAATGCAATATAAAATCATTCGGATTTACGTATAAAATGTACAACAATATTAAAAAAGTTGAAGTAAAAAATGGAGTTATAAAATACCATAAAATATTAGAAAAAAATTTCATTTTTCTTTGCTATTGAAATAATTATGTTTATTTTTATTGCAAAAATTTCAAATGAAACCTGACTTTTCAAAAGTAAAACTATTTGACAATATAAACAAAACAGAGAATATAACCACTGCCCAAGAGCCAAATATATGGGAAACAGCCGAATTCATAAAAGTAAAAAACGTTTATACCAAAAAAGATTGGACAGACATATATCATTTAGATTACGCAGCAGGATTGCCACCTTTCCTCAGGGGTCCCTACTCTACTATGTATATTATACGACCATGGACAATAAGACAATACGCAGGTTTTTCTACTGCCGAAGAATCAAACGCATTCTATCGAAGGAATATAGCCGCCGGCCAAAAAGGTCTTTCAGTAGCATTTGACTTAGCTACCCACAGAGGATACGATTCAGACCACCCCAGAGTTATCGGAGACGTCGGAAAAGCAGGTGTAGCAATAGATACCGTAGAAGATATGAAAATACTTTTTGACCAAATCCCCCTCGATAAAATGTCTGTATCAATGACAATGAACGGAGCTGTACTACCTATTATGGCTTTCTATATCGTAGCAGCAGAAGAACAAGGTGTAAAACCAGAACAACTAAGCGGTACAATACAAAACGATATCCTCAAAGAATTTATGGTACGAAATACCTATATATACCCTCCCAAAACCTCTATGCGAATTATAGCAGATATCTTTAAATACACAGCCAAATATATGCCTAAATTCAATTCCATAAGCATATCCGGATATCATATGCAAGAAGCCGGCGCTACTCTGGATTTGGAATTAGGCTATACCTTAGCAGATGGACTTGAATACCTACGTACCGGAATTAACGCTGGACTTAATATTGACGACTTCGCACCAAGAATATCTTTCTTCTGGGCTGCTGGTATGAACCATTTTATGGAAATTGCTAAAATGAGAGCAGCAAGAATGCTATGGGCTAAAATCGTTAAACAATTTAATCCAAAAGATGAACGCTCAATGCGACTTAGAACACATACTCAAACATCCGGATGGAGCCTAACTGCCCAAGACCCATTCAATAACGTAGCTCGGACAACTATTGAAGCATTAGCCGCCGCTCTCGGGCATACACAATCACTACACACAAACGCATTAGACGAAGCTCTTGCACTACCAACTGATTTCTCCGCAAGAATCGCAAGAAATACCCAAATATACCTCCAAATAGAAACAGATATCACAAAAGCCATAGACCCAATGGGCGGCTCTTATTACATAGAATATCTGACTGATAGAATCGCCAGAAAAGCATGGCAACATATCCAAGAAATAGAGGAACTCGGCGGTATGGCAAAAGCAATAGAAACCGGTATTCCTAAAATGAAAATTGAAGAAGCCGCTGCAAGAAAACAAGCTCGTATAGACAGTAAACAAGATATAATAGTAGGTGTAAACAAATATAAAGTAGAAAATGAACCAGATATTGAAATCCTCGAAGTAGATAATACCGCAGTAAGAGAAGCCCAAATCCAACGCCTGAAAAAAATAAAAGCTACTCGCGACCAAAAAGCAGTAGAAAAAGCTCTCGAAGCTATCACAAAAGCCGTAGAAACCGGAAATGGTAATCTTCTTGAATTGGCAGTTAATGCCGCCAGAGCCAGAGCAACCTTAGGAGAAATTTCATACGCCATAGAAAAAGTAGTAGGAAGATATAACGCCTCAATACGCTCAATATCAGGAGTATATGCTTCTGCTATAAAAAAAGACCCTCTTTTTGAAAAAGCTGTCAATTTAGCTAATAAATTTACAGAACAATTCGGAAGACGCCCCAGAATTATGATAGCTAAACTCGGCCAAGATGGGCACGATAGAGGTGCAAAAGTAGTAGCAACTGGATACGCAGATATCGGATTTGACGTAGATATAGGTCCCCTATTCCAAACCCCTGAAGAAGCCGCTCAAGACGCTATTGACAACGACGTACACGTTCTTGCTATTTCATCTCTGGCAGGCGGTCATAAAACCCTAATCCCAAAAACTATTGAAGAACTGAAAAAAAGAGGTGCTGCTCATATCGTAGTTGTAGCCGGAGGAGTTATTCCTCCACAAGACTACGAATTTCTTTTTGATAAAGGCGTCGCAGCTATATTCGGTCCAGGAACTTCAATACCTCAAGCTGCTATTGATATTCTAAATATTCTATTCAAAATTTACTCAATAGATAATAATAAAAATTAACCTGATCAATTAACAACATTCATTTTTGCCAAACTTAAAACAAACTATTTATGAAAGAACTTTGGGAAAATTTTATAAAAAAAATTGGTGAATTCTCATTAGCAAAAGATAAATTTGAAACTTTCTGCTATCAAATTCTAAAAAAACACTTCCCTGAAAAAAATATATATACCTCAGATAATTTAGAAAAAATACCAGAAAAAGATAACTTTTTTATAATATTCTTGCCCCTATTTTTTCTCGACGAACTCAAAGAACACCGCAAAAACAAAATTAGAAGTGAACTTAGTAAAGCACTTAATAATATCCCAGACGTAAAAAAAAGAATGTATGCATTCGTAATATGTACACCTTATGAACTTACAGACCAAGAAATGCAATGGTGGCTTAACTATCGCAAAAAAAATGACACAAACGCTATACCCGTACGATTTTTTGATGGCGGATACCTCATTGAACTAAGTAAAAAGTACAGAATATTTGATAAATGGTTCATCATAGAAAATAACGACACAAATACTAAAACAAACAAATCTGAAAAATATAAACATTCAATAGAATTTATTATACCTCCACAAAATAATACCACCGAAACCGAAAAAAATAGCCCTGAAACTCACAATATAAAAAAATTACAAACACAACAAGAAAATACTAAAATTGAAAACGAAAAAGAACCTCAACAAAATGAACAAGATACTCTCCTCGACGTAAAACTCTTTGAAAAAGAAGACAAAAACTACATATTCCTAAAAAGCTTATACGAACAACTAAAAACAAAAATTGAAAAACTACCTAAGCCAGATCAAAAACGCTATTACGATAGAATTAAAGAAATAAATATAAAAAAAGAACTATTTAACTTTGACGAACAAGATATATTAAAAACAATAAACAGCATTAAAGAACCCTTCGATAGAATATTACACATATACAGAAACGCCAAAACCGCTTATGCACATCAACTATATGACGAAGCTCTGTTCTATTACGAAATACTTAAAAAGCAAGACCACAAAAACTATCTCAACAACAAAACCCACGAAATCATCACAGACTATAAAACAGTAAAAAATATCCTCGAAGCTATAATATACCTTAAAGAAGGCGACTATTTTTTTATTCAAATTAAAAACTGGGATAAACTTATATATAAAAACCAAATCCCTGATAATGACCAAAATAACCTTATAACAGAAACAAAACTATTCTACGAAAAAGCCTATAAATTAGCTCCAAATATAAAACCTATTATTGAAAGACACTGTGAATTTGAAGGAGATTTGAAACTAATGAAAGACCAATATAAAGAAGCTGAAATATGCTACAAAAAAGCTTACGAAACATTCTACAAAAAAAATATTAAAATAAAATATGACTACGCTGCTGAACTACAAAAAGCTCAAAAAGAAAAAAACATAAAAAGACTTAAACACCTCCAAAAAGCATACAAAATATTCTCAGAAAAAAATAAAAAGAAAACAAATATATTTCTGGAAACTTGGATCACAAAAGAACTATTTAAATTAGCTCTAAGAGCTATACTTATACTTATAAGCATTACCTTGCCAATATCTACAATAATCTTTATAACTGCATACCACCCCCACGCATCACGCCCTAAAAAAATAATCATCTCAAATAATATAAATGCCCAAAAAATATTTGAATCAGCAATAAAAAATTACAAATTAACAAAGAAATATCCTCATCTATACGACACTGCGCTATTAAAACTCAAAATTTTGAAAAAATTATATGGAAAAGTATCCGATACTACAACAATAAACGCCTACCAAAGAAAAATTCAAAAAGACAGACAAAATTATATCAATCAAATGCAAGATAAAATTCTTACTGATACCAATGCCTATATGATTAGTATGCGACGCCCCTCAGAAGGACTAAGATTCGTTAAAATTCTATTTAAACCTAATGACCCTAAACACGGTAAATACTGCTACATAGACTCCAACTACAACATTATAATCCCCCCATTTTTTGACTTTGATTTTAGAAAATTAAAAGGAGATGCTCCTCGATTTAAAAACGGTAAAGCAATAGTTTGTATAATACTTAGCACTGGTGAAAAAGCCTTCTTTATCTATAACCGACACACTAAAAAAATAAAGAGAATAAAATTGTAATGTGATTTTGCGTACTTTAATTTAGATTTTAAGTGCAACAGTTTTTAACTTTTTACTGTTCTATGTATAGAACCAAAAAAAATATTATTATGAAAGCAAAAACTGTTTTTTTACTAATCGTGGCATTAGTACTCGGACTTGGACTGACATTTACTTCCTGTAAAAAATCCTACACCCCAGACCAAGCTACTGGAAACGACAACACACAAGCCGATAATGCAGTAGCTGATGCTATATTCTTCGGTTTAGAACATGGAGGTGGACAAAAAGCTTTACTCGGAGATGATAGTACTTGCTTTGATATCGATATCGATACTCTTGAAATAAACAATGGATTAAAAATTCAAGTAACTCTTACTTTTGATAACTGTGATCCTTTCGGAAATGGTGTCATAAGAAATGGACAAATAATCATAACAAGAGACTTAGGTTGGCTCTTTAATCCTAAAAAAGCTCTGGAAATAAGATTCAGGAACTTCTCCCGCGATTCAATCGGAATACAGGGTCATATAACAATGCAATTTGACCATAATATTGCAGAAGGACAACCAGTATACAACATTACCGAAGATAGCATGCAACTTTCTTTCCCAGATAATACAACTTTCTCATGGAGTGGAAACAGAACTATACAATGGATATCAGGTTTCAATACTCCAAAAATAAGAAGAGATAACAGCATTAAAGTCTCATATCATAGAACAGGTACAAATAGAAAAGGCGAAAATTTTGAAGCTACTGCAAATAACTTATTATTTGATGCTTCTTGCAAATATAGAATGCCATTAAGTGGTACTCTCCAAATAACAAAAGACAATGGCGAAAGCTTTACTCTTGACTTTGGTGACGGTAAATGCGACGGCTGTATGATATATTCCTCAAATGGTAATCAAGTACAAATATGTCATAACTAATATCTAACTAAGGACGAAGTCGCACAAAGGCTTCGTCCTTTTCTTTCCAAATGCTAACTTATCCTTAAAATGAAACTTCCTAAATTTTATAAAACACACAATGCAGAAAAAATTTTAACTTATTGGAAATCAAATTTTATTTTTACTACTATAAAATCTAATAAAGGCTTTAATAAAGCGAGAGGAGAACATTATAATATTTTTCATTTCCTCCAAAGTATTCAAAAATAGAGTACTATTTACTGTATCAACTTCATAATTTTGAATTCTTTGCAATTCCATAGTTTTGTAGCTTTCTAACTCTCTAAGTAAAGAAGTTTTAAGAATACTCATTGAATTTTTCAACTTTTTCAACTCATCATAAGTCTTTTCCAAAGAAGAGCTTTTCATTACTTTAAGGACTTTATCTACATAACTCAAAGTGATATCTTTCATTTTAGCAAAATCATCCATTTGTTCCTTTGAAAATATCTCATGATTATTATCAATATGTTCATACATTCTATCAGCCAAGAAAGTAGCAGCATTTGCTACTTCTCTCAGAGCATCAATTACTTGGACATAAAATTGTCCTGAAAGCAGATAATCAGGTTTAAGGATTTGTATAATATTATAGATATCAGACTTTAAATTTTTTGAATTTTGCTTTAAATTATGGGCAATAGAAGAAGCTCGTTTTAAAATTTTTCTATCAGCTTTTGTAAAACCTTCATAAGTTGTTTCAATAATGCGAGCAACTTTTTCTATTTCACTGTATAAATCGTGCCTAATTCGTTCAAAAATATTTTCTTTTGTCATTTGTTGTTTTCTAATAATTTTTTGCTTTTCCTCTTCCTCTTTTTTCATACGTTCTCTATGAATTTTTCGGGAACGAATAAATATTAAAATATCAATTACAATAAACATACCTATTGCAATAGTGCTGCCATAAGCCAAAATAATTGCAACTGTAAAAGCAACTATAAAAGCTACCAATGCAGTTAAAAACCAACCGGAAATAACAGAAATAACCCCAGTTACACGATAAACAGCACTTTCTCGCCCCCAAGCTCTATCAGCTAATGACGACCCCATTGCTACCATAAAAGTTACATAAGTAGTAGAAAGAGGCAGTTTATAAGAAGTAGCTATTGCAATTAAAATACTTGCAACTACAAGATTTACCGATGCTCTAATTAAATCAAAAGAAGCAGCATTGGGATCATATTTACCCTTTTTATATGGATTAAAAAAACGTTTTTCTATCCATTGGGAAACCGAAGAAGGAGTAATTTTTTTTACAAAATTAGAAACATTTATAAATGCTCTAACGAGAGCTCTGGAAATATATGTAGAGCCAAAACGCTCATAACCAGCATCTTGCCTTGCCAAATTTATTGATGTTTCTGTTACAGAACGAGCTTTCTTTGAAGTCCACAGAGTAATAATCATAATAATACCAGCTATAAACAAAAATATAGGATTAACATCAACCTTACCAGAAAGCTGTCCCATTGAAAAGCTATCAGCGGGTAAACCGGAACTATGCCAATATACATAAGATTTATAGCCTGCTAACGGAACACCAATAAAATTAACAAGATCATTACCAGCAAAAGCCATTGCTAATGCAAATGTTCCTGCAAGAACTACTATGCGTAAAATATTGATTTTAAATATACTTTTTAATATCTCAAAAAACACAGAAAAAACCAAAAAACCAATTATTAGTACAGATAGTTGATTATGTAAAACCCATTGCACAAAAGGTGCATCATGAAAAGTTGAATTCTTAAAACCTTTTATAAACATAAAAAACACTATAACTGTAAAAGCAAAACCAGCCCAAAGTGAGCCGAAATATTTATATGTTTTTTCATATTCAAACGTAAAAATAATCCTTGCTATCCACTGCACAATAGCTCCAACTGTAAAGGCAACAACAATAGAAAGTAAAATACCACTGATTATCACCAAAGTTTTACTGGAATTTATATATTCAGACAAATGCGATAAAGGAATATTATTTTTAGAAAGTTTATATATTGATACGGCAACAGCTGCACCTAAAAGTTCAAATACCAAAGAAACAGTTGTAGATGTAGGGAAGCCCAAAGTATTAAAAGCATCAAGAAGTATAATGTCAGTAAACATTACTGCTAAAAAAATCAGAATTATCTCTGAAAACACAAATTTATCTGGATTAAAAATACCTTTTCTGGCAACCTCCATCATACCATTTGAAAAAATAGCTCCAATTAAAACACCTAAACTTGCCACGCTCAAAATGACCCAAAACTTTGAAGCTTTTGCTCCTAATGCAGGAACTAAAAAATTCACAGCATCATTACTAACTCCGACGAATAAATCAGTAATTGCTAAGACAAACAAAATAATTATGATTATGTAATAAATCTCTTCCATAAAAAGTATTTTTTAAATTTTAGCTAAACATTATTTGAAAATTATGATAACTAAGATTAAGTGGCTTATATGTATTTATTTTAGGTATCCAAGTTCTATGAACACCATATGTAAATATTTGATTATCATAAAAAAACGCCAAGTCTCCAAGAGAGAACTTGGCGTATGCATATTTAACTAAAATATTGTATCTATTTCGCATTTGCTTCGCATCTATAACAAAATGAAAAGATAAAAAATCACTAAATTTATATCTAATTCCCCCATAACTTCTATATAACTGAAATTTACTCACAGGGAGCACTCCACAAGAAGTGAAATAAACATTACGTTTGAGAAAAAAATTATCTAAAAAAAATAAAATTTTTTTAGTAGTAGCTTGTGATTTAAGAATTCTACAACTTAAAAGGAAAGTAAACAAAAAAGTTATTTCTCTCATTTACAAATTATTAAACAAAAATAAGCTCAAAACAAAAATATTTGATTTATTTAAAAAACAAAATTTATTTATTTCGGAGATAAAATTATTATTTTGTATTGAAATTTAGCTTTTTAGGTTTAATTTTAATCTTAGATTGTTTTTTTATCAGCTGACCACAAGCAGCATTAATATCTTGCCCTCGACTTTTGCGGATAGTAACAACAAGATTCTTACTTTTCAAAAAATTATAAAAACGCTTAGTATTTTCAACAGAGGATTTCCGAAAATCTACAAAATCATTAGGATTATATTCAATAAGATTAATTTTGACAGGAAAATTTTTACAGAAAGCAGCCAAAGCCTTAGCATCTGCGATAGTATCTGTAATACCATCAATAAGGAGATATTCAATGGTAATACGTTTTTGAGTTCTTTTGTAATAATATTTCAAAGCGTCAATAAGTTCATCAAGTGGGTTTGTAATATTTATAGGCATTATAGTAGAACGCTTTTTATTGATAGCAGTATGCAATGAGATTGCCAGATTAAATTTAGGTTTAAGGTCTGCAAGTTGCTTTAATTTTTTCACGATGCCAACCGTTGAAAGTGTTATTCTCTGAGGCGAAAGTCCCATACCGTGATTAGAAGTTATCAAAGCAATGGCTTTAAGGGTATTTTCCATATTAAGCAGTGGTTCCCCCATACCCATTACCACTATATTTGTAAGAGGTCTATTAAAAATAGATATACTTTGCTCATTCAGAATAAAAGCTTGATCATATATTTCGCCAAAAGATAGATTTCGTTTAAAGCCCATAGCACCGGTTGCGCAAAATTTACAACCTAATGGACAGCCTACTTGCGTTGAAATACAGGCAGTAACACGTTTCCCATCCGGGATTAACACTCCTTCAATCAATAATCCATCATAAAGCTTAAATGCATATTTAATAGTTCCATCTTTACTTTTCTCTGTTGAATGTATCTTTATTTTATTTATAAAAAATTGCTCTGCAAGTTTTTCTCTTAATTGTTTTGGTAAATCTGTCATTTGGGAAAAATCAGCAATATTTTTTTTCCATAACCATTTATAAATCTGTTTAGCACGGAAATCTGGTTCATTTAGACGATTTACAATCTCTTTTATATCCTGTAAATTTAAAAGTTTAATATCTCTCATTTTGACAAAATTTTTTTAAATATTTTTTAGCTTGTGCAGAGCCTAAAATCGCAGCTTTATTAAAATTAAAGCAAGCTTTATTCAAAGCTTTTAATTTCAAGAAAATCCTACCTTTTTCAATATAAGCTTTAACAAATTTCGGCTGCAAATATAATGCTTTTGATAAATCTTTCAGGGCTGCTGAATATTTATTTAGTGATTCATATATCACAGCTCTATTATAATATGCTACATATTGAGTGGAATCATATTTTATTGCCATATTTAAATCTTCCAGAGCTTTTTGTATTTTCCCAGCTAAAAAATATGCATAGCCTCTATTAGTAAGCAGTTCGGCATTATTAGGATTAATTTTCAAAGCTTTATTAAAATTCTCAATTGCAGCCCAATAATTTCCTTTTTTACCCTCCACTATTCCCAAATAAAGTAAAATATTCTCATTTTCTCCGTAGATATCCAAAATTCTATGATATATATTTAATGCTTTATCATATAATTGTTTTTTTCCAAATCTATCTGCTTCATTTTCAAAATCTTGTGCCATAGAAAAAAGTTGTTTTTTATATTGTGGAAATTTTTGCTTTAATATCTGGAAAACTTTTTTACTCTCTATTGTATCACCTTTTTGTTGCAAAGTTAAGCCCAAATAATAATATGCTTCCGCAGAAGGTTTTAAAGATAGATAATATTTTAAATTGGCAATTGCACTATCCAAAGAGCTTTTTCTAAAATAGACTATACCTCTTTGTAGATATGCATTGACATAGTTTGGTTTAATTTTCAATAACAAATTAAAATCAGCTATGGATAAATTATACTTATGCATCTTTGCATAAGCAATGCCTCTATTATAATAAGCATTTAAGAAAGATGGATTTTTACGGATTGCACGGGAATAATCCTCTATGGCTTTATTCCATTCTTTAAGTAAACTATATACATTACCTCTATTTGCGTATGCATCTGTAAAATTTGAATCAAGGTTTATAAGAGTATTAAAATCGTCCAAAGCCTGTTTATACTTTCCGAGCTTAGCAAGGGTAATGCCTCTATTTGAATATATACCTACATAATTTGTTTTTAATTCAATAGCTTTATTGTAATCTTCAAGAGCTTTTTTGTAAAAATGGTAACCTTGCTTGTAATCGCCTCTATTTATTGCTTTATCGCCAAGTTTTTGATAATAATTACCACGATTAAAATAAGTAACTATAACTTGCGGATATTTTTTTTCTATATCATTCCAAAAAGTTAAACTATTTTGAAATACATTATTGCGTTTTATGACTAAAAAGGCAAAAACTGTAAAATATAGTAAAATAAAAATCCAAGTAATTAAAGTTAATTGCCTTATTTTCAAAACTTTTTCTAAGTAATAAAAAATAAAAATTGCCATACCCACAGAAGGAACATAAGCATAATGCTCAGATATAACAAAATTTTTTATATGCAACATTATCATTATTGAAAAGAAAAAGAACAACAGTCCAAAAGCCGGAATTTTTTCTTTTAATTTTATCAAATAAAGTATAAAAGCAAAAAATAGAAAAGGAAACAACAAGAAAGATTTAAACCACAAAGGCATCTGTCCTCTATCATAAGGATATGGATGAATCGCCGACATTTTAAAAGGAAACAATAACTCAGCAAAATACATCGTAAGAGAATAAGAAGCATAAACGACTTTCTCAAATGCAGAATAGTTAGTATTTACAGCTATTCTATGCTTAGTATATTTACCATGTGCAAAAGGTTCATTAGTAGCAGAGGCATAAATAGCAATTATACCAAAAATAAGAGAAAGAATAAACAAAGGAATTTTTTCTAAAATAAGTTTAAATTTTCGAAGGTAGCGCCAATCCAGCAGTTTTACTAAATTATATTTAGACAAATTTAATTTACCTTCAAACCAATCAATCAACAACATTAAAACTGGAATAACAACTGCCTGAGTTTTAGCTAATAATGAAATAAAAAAAGATAATATGGAAAGATAAAAAAATAAATTTCTCTGTTGCCGAATGTATTTTAGATAAAATATCAATGAAATAAAAAACCAAAAAGTATATAAAACATCTTTTCGTTCTGCTATCCAAGAGACAGATTCTACATGTAAAGGATGCAAACCAAAAAACAGCGCCGCAAAAAATGCATAAGAAAGCTGTCGTTTTTTATCATTAAAAGATTTAAATAACGAAAATACAAAGATCCATACCAAAGTTGTATCAGCAAGATGTAAAATAAGATTATGAATATGATAAACAGAAGGATTTTCTATTCCGGCAATGGCATAATCAAGCATAAAGCTCAGCATAGTCAGAGGAATATACATTACAAAATACGGCTTAGTAAAATAGTATTTAACATTTTGCAATGTAAGATCTAAATGAGAATTGGCAGTCACATATCTATCATCATCCCAATTTAAAAAATCATTATCAAGCATATTGAGATACACCAGAAAAGTTATCAACAAAGGCACAACTAACGATAAGTACTTAAAAACCTCTAAGGAATTCATACTATTGAGGAAACTGCTATCCTTAGCAATAGCTTGATTCTCATTATTATTTTTTCTATAAAAATCCTTTTTATACTGTTCAAGATTGGACTTTGGCATAAGTTTTTTTGGTAAAATTATAACATTGATGAAAAAAAAACTTGTTTAAAAGTGAATTTATCAAAAATATAGAAGTCGAATAAAAAATTTTAACTTTATTTGTAAATTTGAAGCAAATAAAATAAACCTATTTTCTGATAAAACACAAATATGAAAAAATTTGTTTTTCTGACGGTTATAATATTTTTTGCAAATTATTCATTACTATTTTCACAGGAGCAACTACCAAATAGCAATATGGAATATTGGACTGATACCAATACAGCACTAAATTGGGTTTCCAGTTTTACATACGGAAGTTGGATATTCCATACAGCTCATAGAACAACTGACGCTCTTTTCGGAAATTATGCCGCAAAACTTTATTCTCAGACAATATACATTTACCATATTCCAGCATTTTTATTACTTGGAGACTTAGACCTAAATACAGGTATTACAGTCAAAGGAAAACCGTTCCATAGTAAACCAAACGCATTATCTGTTTTTCTGAAATTCGTACCAAATGACACTGACGATTTCAAAATCAGCGGATACATATCACACTGGGATACATTAAATAATCATAGGGATACCCTGGCGATTATAGACTACTACAAAAAAACAAATATCAAAGACCAGCAATACATAAGACTGGATTTACCTTTTTTCTATGCCTTTGGAAATGATAATCTACCAGTAGATAGTATATTAGTAGCCTTCTATTGTTCCACTTCTGAGGAATTTAGCCATGACAGTACATATCTGTACATAGACTCAATAGCACTAAAATATGAATATATGAATTTACCTACCCAAGCCCTTTTCCCGACATATATCACCGATACTTCATTTATTGCAAGATGGTATCCTGTTAAGTATGCAACTGGTTATCTCATTGATATTGCCACTGATAGCTTATTTTCTAATACACTATCTGAATACCACAATTTGTTCGTAGATTCTACACATTTATATGTTCATTTATCCCCAGAAAAAGGCACTC
>CAZWVR010000054.1:0-16458 GCA_964637235.1 uncultured Bacteroidales bacterium
AAGAAAATCGCTTATTTTATCTAAGGTGTGTTCATAATCTTCCATCCAATCCTCATATTTAAGCCAAAGAGTTTTTTTATCATCTTTTAGATATTGTTGCCATTGTTCAATATGATATGCCCAAAAACGGCTTCTATCCATTGGTTTTTCTATGGGATCAAAATTATGAGTTGTAGTAAGGAACTGCTTAAAAGACAAGTTTTTAATATTTTCATCGTAAGATTGCATATAATGATACAAAGAAATCATTACATCTAAACCGTTACGATATACATATATTTTATGTGTTTTAGCGAAAAAATCAGTTAAAATCTTGCGATTTTTATCATCTAAACCATAAATTTTAAAATTAGGTAAAATATGCGTTTTAATAATGCGCCTATCCAAAGTAAGAAGTTTATTTATATTAATTGAACTTTTAGAATAAAAATCAATAAGTTCATAACCTCTTCCAGACTTATCAAAATAAGAAAAATTATTTAAAATGCTATCAATAGTTAAATGTGTACCTGAACGCCTATGCGAAATGATAATTAAATTCATAACACAAAATTATTGAAATAATACATAAATAAATAAACCGAAACCGATTAAAAAAATAAGTAATCCAGAAATTTTATTGATAATAATAATGCTTTTAAGAGTAATTTTTTTTCTAAATTTATTAACCATAAAACTAACGGAAAACCACCAAAATAAAGAACCAACAAATAAACCAAATAATAATAAAGTTATCTGCCAAAAAGTTGTAGCTTGTGCGGCAACACCAAAAGTTGCAAAAAAACTTCCAAACCCAATTACAGTAATAGGATTTGACAATGCAATAAGAAAACTATATAAAAAGACATTCAAATGATTTTTTTTGTCTCTGTGCTGAGAGCGCAATTGTTTTATCGTATCAGACCTATATATTTTCACACCCATAATCATAAGAAATATACTACCAAAAAATGCAATAATAATTTTATTTTTAACTAAAAAATCTGCTATAAAAGATATGCCGTAGGCAGCTACTGATGCATAAAGTAAATCTGCAATAGCAGCACCTAAACCAATTACAAATCCAACGACCATACCCTTAGACAGAGTTTTCTGAATTGCCATAATAGCAATTGCTCCTACTGGCATAGAAGCTAAAATACCAATGAGTACACCATGTATGAATAAAATGATAAGATCCACATTGAAATATTTAATCTCCAAAATTATAAAGATCCAATAATTTTTGGTCATTAAGTTCTTTTGCCAAGCCTTTTACTGTTTCAATAGGGACATCCATTACATCCAGAATCATTAGACCATCTAAGCAATAATTGAAATCCGGATCCACATTAAATGCCAAAGTTTTAGCATTCAATGACATATATTTTTTGAACAAAACAGGTAATCTCTTCCCTTTTTCTATATCCTTAATATATTTATCCAATTCATTTATATTGCCATTGAGTTTTTCTAATACAGTATTGATATCCACATTTTTTAACTTAGGTTTAAACTTGTTTCTTGGGGTTACATATTGAGCTAATTCTCTATTGAAATGGTATTTTTCAAAAAAAGCTTTTATAAGCATCTTTGAATAATCTGAAAAAGTACCACTAATACTTACAGGACCCATCAAATATCTATAAGATGGATTTTTAAGTAAATAATACAAAATACCTTTCCAAAGCATAAATAAAGACAATGGTTTACGCTGATATTCCTTTACAATAAAGGAACGACCGAGTTCTAATGTTTTCTCCAATATTGGATACAAACCTTTTTTAAGCTTAAATAGAGTATGAACATAAAAACCTTTCACTCCAAATTGATTCATAATTTCAGCGCCCCGTCCAAAGCGATAAGAACCTACAATTTGTTTTTTAGTTCTATCCCAAATTACCAAATGATGATAATATAAATCAAATTCGTCAATATCAATACTTTTATTAGTTCCTTCGCCAACTTCTCTGAAAGTTATCTCCCGCAATCTACCTATTTCTTTCAATAAATTTGGGATAATTTCAGGAGGAATAACAAACAAGTCAAAATTTTCATTTGAAAAAAGTAAATAACCCAGTTCTTTGGCATTTTCAATTTCCTGTTCCAAAAGTTTTTTATCTATGGGTGGTATTATAGGCTCAACCTTACCAATTTTCTGAGTAAATAGGTTATTTTTATCGCTAATTTTAAAATTCAAAGCATATACTAAGGTTCTCAAATATATTGTCATATCAGAAAAGTCCTTAAATTCTGAAAGCACCTTAGGTGATATTTTTTCTCCGATTTCAATTTTTATATGTGTATTCTTTTTATTTACAATTTCTTTTTGCAGTAAGAAAGTTTGAAATATTGGATGTATAATACCCAAAATATGATAAATAAGTCTATTATTATTTTGAATAAAGAGAGGAACAACAGGGACATTAGCAATTTTTATCAATTTCATTATTTTAGCTTTCCATCGGACATCGCTAACATTTGTATAACGTGGTTTAAATGTAGCAGAACGCATTGCTGGGAAAAAACCTACTGCGTTTCCTTCTTTAAGATAGTCTAAAACTCTCTTTATACCGGCTTTACTCATTGTTATGCGAAAAGAGCTAACAACTTCATTGATAGGAATTGTTATATCTTTAAATATAGGCTGGGTGTGAAAAAAATAATTAGTAACAAGCTTATAATCAGGACGTATCTCTGATATTATACGATATAATAACAATGGCTCTAATCCGCCAATTGGATAATTAGAGACTGTGATAAAAGCTCCTTTACTTGGTATTTTACGGCGGAATTCGTCTATGTTATAATCAATAACTAAATTTAGTTCTCTAAAAAAAGCATCTAATAATTTATTGCCTTCTTTATCTATGTGCTCAGAATAGATTTGGTAAATCTTTTTAAATTTCACAAATTTGTTAACAAATTTAACTATTAAGTCAGTTCTTTCTTGACCTGTTAGTTCCGTAGATATATCAAAATCCGATAGGTTCTGTTTCATAACACAATTTTAGACACAAAGTTTATAATTTTTTTTAAACTAAAAAAATGCTTTTAATACTAATTTTAGCAATCAGCCCAGTATTAGCGATATTGATGTTTGTATATTACGAAGATAAATACGAAAAAGAACCGCTTCTAATGCTGATAAATGCTTTCTTTTTAGGTTTTTTGGCTGTAATTATTTCTATTGTAATATATAAAATTTTTCCAGAAAATTTTTTTACAAAAAATGCAAATATAAATAGAGCATTGCTAATTAATTTTTTAATAGGTATTATTGAAGAAACCTCTAAATTTCTGATTTTCATATTATTTATCTGGAAAAATAAAAATTTTAATGAAAAATTCGACGGAATTATATACTCTGTTTTTATTTCCTTAGGTTTTGCCTCATTAGAAAATTTAAAGTATATATTGATAGCGGAAGATCCATATTATACTGCCATATTACGAGGGCTAACTTCTGTACCTGCTCATGGAATTTTTGGGGTATCTATGGGATTTTTCATCGGTAAAGCTAAATTTGACCGAAAATCATTTATAATATTAGCCATACTTATTCCAATAATCTTGCATTTTTTATATGATCTACTAATAGATATCTCTATGAACGTTTGGATACCAATTTCTTTGTATTTAATTTTTTTCTCATTACTAAGCTTTTTAATGATAAAAAAACACTCCGAAGATTCTCTTTTCAAACCATAGTCAATCTTGCAGCATTAATGTTTTAAAAAGACGATCTTTTTCTAATAATCTAAATATCAGTACAATATATAATAAAACAGAAAACGAAAAAATCACCATACTATTGAACCAAAAAGTATCTATTAAAAGGTTCCCTATACGTTTATAAGAAGCATAAAAATGGGCTCTACCATATTTATTATCAGGAATATGAAAAATCGGATAATATATACGTATCAAACAATCTTTTCCTTCTTTAATTCCTGAAAAATCAAAAATCTTATTTGTGACATAATCCTCCACTCGATTATTATGATTTTGCAATTTCAATTGTACTATTGCCGAATCTGAACCCAATTTTTTCAACAGTACGTAATAAATGCTATCTCTACGAAGGCGAGCTTGTCTCTGTTTCAGCTGATTTGGCTTTTTAAGATTATAATACAAATAATCACTTATTGCGTTTAAAGAACGGGAGGTTAAACTTTGCAATGAATCCAAATATGGACACTGATTATTTAGTTTTTGTGATAGGTCAGTTAATTCATTTTTTAATATTCTATATTTCATTTTGAACAATGCGATTTTTTCAGGATTATTACGATTATTATATAAAAAATGGAGTAATTCCTCTAATTTATCGTAATAAATTGAGGCATTATAGACAGCATTATAATAGTCTTTATCTGCTTGAAAAAATTCCCGTTCATATTTATTATTTTTAAATTGAACCACCATCAATGCCTCATAAGCCCAGCGAGAGGTCATAATATCACCTATAATAGGCACATATTTTTCACTAATTACAGCTTTATGCAATTTAGAAAAATCTATTACAGTTCCAGAAAAAAGCAACTGAGGGATTAACACCAAAGGTATTGATATATAAATCGTAACAACAGAATTTAACACAGAGGAGAGCAATAATCCCAAAAGATTAGCCCAGAAAGCCGTCAAAAACAATATTAACCAATGATAAAACATCAATGAATGTATTTCTAAAATGTAATGACTAATAAAGACATATAAAAACATCTGAAAAGCAGATAAAAACATCAAAAAAACAATCTTAGAATTCAAATAAGCTTTATAACTCAAATTTAAGAACTTCTCTCTCTGCAAAATTTTTTTATCTCTTATTATTTCTTCGGCACTCACTGTAAGTCCCATAAATAAAGCCACAACAACTGACATAAATAAAAAAGCCGGTATATTCACATTATTTGCAAAGACATATAAATCAGGATTTAAATTTGTTCCACTTATATATTTACTAAAAAATGCTAAAATTAAAGCTAAAAGAGGAGCTTCTAATAAATTAAGCAGAACATACTGTTTATTAGTAAATTTACGCAAAATATTCCTGACAGAAAAAATATAAAACTGTTTAAAAGTAGTTTGCAATCTAAAAAATACTGACGGTAAAGGCTCTGTTTTATCCCCGCACTGAGGTGTAAGTTTGGCATCTATATTTTTCTTATATTGTTGATACCAATACTCCGGTGGAAATTTACGTTTATTTGTAAGCTTACCATATTCATTAACTACTTTGGCTTCTATTAAATTCAATATTTCATCAGGATTTATATTACCACAAGTAGGGCAAATAATGTCATCCGGATTAGCGATATTGCTCAATCTCCTAAAATAAGAAATACTTTCAATAGGATTGCCATAAAAAACAGGATATCCTTCTTTGTCAATTACTATCAATCTATCAAAAAGCTTAAAAATATCGGAAGAAGGTTGATGTATATTTACAAAAACAAGCTTACCTTTCAAAGTTAGTTCTTTCAATAAACTGATAACAACTTCTGCATCAGAGGAAGAAAGTCCACTGGTAGGTTCATCAACGAATAACAATGCAGGTTCTCTAAGTAGTTCTAATGCAATATTTAAACGTTTACGCTGTCCCCCGCTAATATATTTATTAAGTGGAGTACCTACTTTTAAATCTTTTATATCGTATAAATCCAATTCCTTCAAAATACGAACTACACGAGTAAGGATAGTATATTTTGAAAAATCCCGAAAAATCAACAATGCATTGTAATACAAATTTTGAAAAACAGTAAGTTCCTCAATAAGCAAATCATCTTGTGGTACATATCCTATTATACCTTCAAGGGCTTTTTTATCTTTATTTATATCATATCCGTTTATTGTAATCTTTCCACTTTCAAGCGGTAGATTACCTATCAATAAATTCAAAAGTGTTGATTTTCCTGCTCCACTTGATCCCATAATGCCAACAAGACGCCCAGATTGCTCATATATAGAAAAAGGTTTAATTCCGTTTCTACTTTTTGGAAAAGTAAAAGAAATATTCTGGGCACAAAAGTAGATTTTTTCTTTACGTTTACTATGAATAAAACGACTTATTATATCTGAATAATAAATAGGATTTATTTTGCCTGATTTCAAAACACTACCCTGCTCAAATATATAGCAATGACCTGAAACTACCACGAAACCATTCAAATATACCGTTTCATATCCTTCATATTTCATCAATATAAGATTGTTCTTACGCAAATACAGCATATAAATTATGCCATTAAATCCTACATTTCGGATAAATTTAATCTGTGAATCTCCTGGGGATATAGAACTGATAATCAATAAATTATCTTTCTTATCAATCTTTTTAATGTCATAAAGAACAAAATTTTTTATTAGCTGATATTCCTCATTGTCAATATTAAATACGCTGGCTATGGTATCAATGAAGTCTATTTCCTCAGGGGTAATTCCAGAGATATTTATCAGTTCCAATAGCCGTAATATCACAATTATTTTCTCCTTTTGTTGCAGCTGATTATTGATTTCCTCTCCTATGGTTAAAACTTTTACAGATTTTGACGAAATACGTTTTTTTACTTTTATATCATCTTTACTTTTTGTATGATATATTTGCAAATAATGGTCAAAAAGTTTCAAATACTCTTCTACTAAATCCTCACTTAAATGCAATTTCAGATACTCCTCTATTATAAGTCGGGCTTCTGGGGAAAGACCTCGTTCATCAACGTTTACAACCAAGGCGAATAATTGCATTAAAGCTTTTAATATACCTTCGTCCATTTTTTTTTCAAAAATTTAATTTCTCATTTAAATCACAATTTTAATAAAAATCCCAAAATATCCATAACATTTTTAACTAATAAATCTTTGTCTGAGGACTTCATATATAAAAATGCCAGCAGCAACAGAGACATTTAATGAATCAATATCACCTAAAATAGGAATTTTAGCTTTATAATCTGCTAAATTCAACACCGATTGCGATATACCTTTATCTTCTGCACCCATAATAATAGCAATAGGGCGTTTATAATCAACAGAAAAATATAAAGAAGCACCTTTTTCGGTAGCTGCCACTATCGTAATACCACTATTCTTCATATACTCAATAGCTTTAACTAAGCTTTTGACCCTTGTTATCGGTAATTTCAATAATGCTCCTGCGGAAGTTTTTATTGCATCGGCATTTATACGGGCAGCATTTTTAGACTTAACTATCAATCCATCAACAGAAGCGGAAACACAACTACGAGCTATTGCACCCAGATTTCTAACATCTGTAATACCGTCCAAAACAACAAAAAAAGGGTATTTATCTTGCTCAAAACTTTGTATTATCAACTGCTCAAAATCTACATATTCTATCGCTGAAATGAGGGCTACAACTCCCTGGGTATTCTTATTACGATATTTATTGAACCATTGTTCAGGCACAAATTGATAGGGAATAGCTTTCTTTTTTACCAAAGAAAACAATTCAGAAAAAAGCTTTCCATGTAAATTTTGCTTAAAAAATACTTTTTCTATGCTTTTACCAGCCTCTATTGCCTCAATAATAGGATGAAAACCGAATATTTTTTGCATTATTTGCTACTTTTACGTTCATTGAGCATCTCTATACGAATTTGGGTAAGAACGCGCTTTGTATAAAGTGGAAAATCTGCATTCATTATCCACGAATAATAGCTGGGGTCATGCTTAAAAACTTCTTTAACTTTTCGTCCTTTGTATTTTCCGAAATTAAATACTGGTTCTTTATTTTCATCTAAAATAATACGCCCTGCCAAATCAACATTTTTATTATATGAGGAAAAAGCAGAAAGTTTATCTACATCATCACCTATATCGTCATATTTTTCTATTTGTTTAAGTAATATTTCATATGTTGCTCTGGTATCAGCCTCAGCCGAATGGGCATTTTCCAGTTCTTTATTACAATAATACTTATATGCAGCACTCAAAGTACGTCGTTCTTTCTTATGATAAATAACTTGTACATCGATAAATTTACGCGATTTTAAATCAAAATCCACTCCTGCCCGCAAAAACTCCTCCATAAGTATCGGAATATCAAAATGATTGGAATTAAATCCTGCCAAATCGCAATCTGCTATAAAATCTGCTATCTCTTGGGCAATATCCGCAAAAACAGGGCAATCCTTCAAATCCTCGTCTTTTATCCCAGTAATTGCAGATGCCTGGGGAGAGATAGGTATCGTCGGATTTATTCGTCGAGTGTATGTCAACTCTTTCCCATCAGGAAATACCTTCAATATGGAAATCTCAATAATGCGATCTTTTGTAATGTCTATCCCTGTGGTCTCAACGTCAAAAAAACATAATGGACGTTTTAATTTCAGTTTCATTTTAATAAATTTGTTGGACAAAGATGATAAAAATATAATTTATGAACAAAAAGACCGCTCTTTTTTTCGGTAGTTTTAATCCTATACACAATGGACATTTAATATTAGCTAATTACTTTACTGAATACACAGATATCAATGAGCTTTGGTTTGTGCTCTCTCCTCAAAATCCTTTTAAAAAAAAACAAAAATTACTTGATTTTACCCACCGCTTGCAAATGCTAAAAAAAGCAATTGACGGGTATAATAAATTCAATATCTGCACAATAGAAAAAGATCTCCCCAAACCTTCATATACCATCAACACTCTCAATCATCTCAAAAAAAAATATCCGAAAAAAAATTTTGTAATTCTTATGGGAGCAGACAATATACTGAATATTACACAATGGAAAGATTATCAAACAATTATTGAAAACTACCAAATATATGTATATCCTCGCAAAGGGTTCAACCCAAAACTGCAACATAAATCCATAAAATACATAAATGCGCCACTGGTGGAAATCTCTTCTACCTTCATTCGTAAAAGTATAGAAAATGGCAAAAACGTCCGTTTTTTCTTACCTTATGGAATTTTTGACATAATTAAAGACAATGGCTTTTATCAAAGAAGTGATAATAATTTTTAGGGTGTGCCCCTCGTTCGCTGCTGGGCAGCTCGCTCGGGTCGGGCTTTCCGCTTATATTCGGCTCGGCAAAGCCAATGGCTACTTGGCGTGCGTAGGGCTTCGCTATTCGCTCAGCCTCCGCCGCCTAAGTATCCATAAGCCTTTGCCTTCACCTCATAACGCTCCAATCCCTCACACAATTGAAACTTTTACAAAACTTTTTTATATTTCAATTTTGAATAATCAATTTTCGTTTATATTTTGGAAAAACTTTTTGGCATTTAAATTGCTTAATCTTGAATAATTTTTACTTTTTGTAAACAAAAAAAGACATTATGAAACAACTTATTGCTATAACCTTTCTGATACTCCCAATATCGCTATTAGCCCAGCCAAATGCCTCTTTCTCTGTTAATTCAGAAAACATTTGTGCAGGCGATACAATATTTTTTACAAATACTTCTACTAACGCAACTTCTTTTCATTGGTTCTTTGGAGACGGCACAGATACATGGATAGAAAATCCTTTCCATATATACCAACAAAATGGAAACTATACAATCAAACTAATTGCATACGACAATGACGGAAATAAAGATTCCACATCATTAAATATTTCTGTAAATCCATCTGTAAATGTCAATCTCATCAACGACAAAAACAATAAAAGACTAATAGCACAATTAAGTTCACCTGCTAATATAACATGGTTCTTAAACAATGAAATCTCTCAACAATCCGATACTATTCTATATTACTACGAAAGTGGCTTATATAAAGTAGTTGCCAAAAATGACTATGGTTGTAGCGATTCAGACTCAGTTTTCATCAACATAAATGCAGAAGAAACTTCCCCATCCGACTCTTTACATATTATTGTAATGAACAATATCCTAACCCCGGATATACAAGACGGCGTCAATGATGTCCTATTTATCAAAGATCTTGCAACATATACAGCCCCTTGCATCGTTCAAATATATGATAAATACGGAAAACTCGTCTATCTAAACGAAAAATATTCAAATATTAACGGATTTAATGGAACCGATAACAAAGGTAGAAAACTCCCACAAGGAACATACTACTATATCATACATAGCCAAGGCAGAAAAACCGCTACCGGATATATTGATTTAATCCGCTAAAAACGAAACATATGAAACATATGAAACATATTTTTCTATTTCTAATTTTTTCGGCATTGTCTATATCAATAAAAGCACAACAGCTTCCTTACAACAACCAATTGATTTTCAACAAGTTTTCTTATATACCAGCAGCAGCAGGACTTAGTTCCACTGCCGAAGGCTTCGCTGGCATAAAACAACAATGGCTTGGAATAAAAGGAGCACCATTACAAGAAAATTTCTACTTTCATACCCCAATAGCACACAATATGGGGCTCGGGTCTGCTTTTATTATGGAACAAACAGGCAACTTCTCAAACTTCTACTTCTGCGCTACATATTCATATCATATACAATTTAGCCCATATTCATATCTATCCGTAGCATTAACCCCAAATCTTATGCGTAATCAACTGGACTTCTCTCGTATTCATTCATTCGGATATAATATAGATCCTGCTCTGCAAAACAATCAATCTCTAAGCTTAAATATCTTTGACGTAGGTATCAGTATGCTATTCTATTCAAAAGGACTGCATATAGGAATAAATGTTCCCAGAACTATTGCTATGCAAGCTACTTATAAAGGTACAAACCTCCATTATAGCACACAACGAGAATACTTCTCTATGATTTCATATAGATTTCCAATATCTGAAAAAATACAACTCGAACCATTAGTAAGTTTGCATACAAACGAACTATGGAAGCCAGATATTGCTACTGCAATAACTATGAGATATACCAACTTTTGGATTTCCAGTGGATATAAAACCGATAAATCTCTTATGTTTTCAATAGGTGTACTCTCAAAAACTAATATTATGCTTTCATATTCCTATGAGGTCGGGCTTTCAGCACTATCAGCAGCAGCTAACGGCACACACGAAATATCAATCGGTTTTCTCTTAGGTAAAAAAGATAATGTAAAACTATTAGCCACTGTCTTTAATCCCATATCTGAAAAAGAAGCTAACCTAAACAAAATACAACAAAAAATTGCAGGCTTAGAAACAAAACTAAATAACGAAATGGAACAAAGAACCTCAGTTGACAATAAGCTACAAAATCAGATAGATAGCTTAAAAACTATAATAGGTGCTACTCCTATTGCTAAACCCCAAAATAATGAGCCTAAATGGGTGGACTCTATTACAACATACGCCATAAATTTCGGCTATCTCAATGATAAAATACTCTCTTCAAGCTTCCCTGAATTGGATAAATATGCTTCAATACTCACAAAAGATAAAAGCATTAAAATGAAAATAATAGTCTATACAGACACCCCATTTGCCAACGAATTCAATAAAGAACTATCTAAAAATAGAGCTAAAAATATCGCAGAATATTTTCTCACTAAACCTGGTATGAAAGGCAGAATATTCTACGAAGGAAAAGGTTCAACTAATCCAATTGCTACGGGAAATACCCCAGAAGCACGAGCTAAAAATTCAAGAGTTATTTTTCTATTTAATAAAAAAATAAACCTGTAAAATGAAGCAAAGTTTACTAAAATACTTATTTATATTGCTCTCAATCAATTTATCTGCCCAAAATATTAGCAGATTCGCCTTTAATCCTACTTTTTTTACAAATACCAACATTGATTTCTCCATTGGTGCTATAACTGCAAAATCTTTTTCAATAGAAAATTACAAAATCACTTCTGACTTTATTCAACCCCAAATTTATTGCAATAAAAAAAACAAATATTCCGACACTATACTAAACCAAAATAAAATCAAAATATATCCTAACCCTTTTACGGATAAAATAAATATTAACATTAAAAGCAAAAAAAACTTTTCAGATCTAATTATTGAACTGACAGATTTACAGGGTAGAAAAATTTTATCTCTAAACAAAGAATTACCTGATAAAACAATCTACACAAATATTTCTATAAATACAGAAACATTAAAAAATAATTTGTATTTTCTGCGCATATACATTGATGGAAAAACACAGTTAATCACTAAAATTATAAAACAATGAAAAGGCTACTGTTTTTGCTAATACTTATAAACGGCATATTAAACTCTTATGCACAGTTTCCACAATGGTTTAATTATCAAGCTGTTGCCAGAGATGCACAAGGTTTACCTTTGAGTAATAAAAAAATAGCAGTAGAAATATCTATTTTACGCGGGAATGACTGCGAAAATAACCAAAACTGTGAATTATTATGGCAAGAGCTACATTTCCCAACTACTAACGAATTCGGACTATTCAACATAGAAATAGGAAATGGACAAAATACTTATGCAGGGAGCCTCTCTTCCTTCGACCAAATAAATTGGCAAGATTTATCACACGGAAATTACTACCTTAAACTACGAGTTGACTTTGGAAGCAGCGAAACAGGAAACTCTATGCAACAAATGGGAATAGTCAAATTCCTATCTGTTCCATACTCTCTTGCTGCAAAAAACGTAGCCCGCGATGAAAACGGCAAACTCCCCTTCTCATTATCTGAACTCTCTGATGTAGATGTAAATGGACTCAGTGCTAATCAAGTTCTACAATGGGATGGTACTAAATGGGTTAATGTACCTGCAAGCAATGGAGGCGCTGTTGCTTTACAAGACTTAACCGACGTACAAATTAGCTCCCCTACCACAGGAGAAACACTCATTTTTAACGGTACTAACTGGATAAATGGACGGCAAAGTTTAAACGACCTCTCTGATGTAAATACAAACAATACTCCTAATAATGTTTTAATATGGAACGGAACCTATTGGAGCGATACTACTATGACCCTTTCTCTTTTAAATGACGTCAATATTAGTTCTCCGACTAATGGAGAAGCCTTAATTTTCAATGGCACAAATTGGGTTAACCAGACTATTCCGTCTGGCTCGTCTCTATGGCAACAAAACGGTAGTGATATATTCTACAAAAATGGTAATGTAGGAATAGATACCGTTGCAAATTACAAATTCCAAGTCTTTAATAACAACAATAGCTCTGTGCTATTTTCAGGTGATATAAATAGTTCATATAGCCAAACGCCAGCTGCAAATAAAGTAAATTTCTGGTTTAATATTCCCAAAAGTGCCTTATATATAGGCACATATAACGGTACACAATGGAATAATGTGGGCAATTTTTCAATCTCTTTTGGCTCTAATAACCAAACGCCAGCTGTATATTCTTTTACAAATGGCACAAGAAACATTATAAATGGAGATTACGGAATTGCGATAGGAGACAGTAATATTGTAGATGGTTATAAAGCCATAGCCATAGGAAAATCTTTAAAACCAGAAGCTTTTTTAAGCGTTGCAATAGGTAAATATAACTATTCCTCGCTGCAAAATCCTACCACTTGGTATGATAATAATCAAATATTTGTAATCGGCAATGGAAGCAATGAAGCTAATAGACATAATTGTTTTGTGATCCGCAAAAATGGGGATGTATATGCACAAGGAGCAATAACAGGAAATGTTGCCGATCCATCTAAATCTCAGGAACTTGATAATGTACTACCGCTAATAATGAAAATAGAACCCGTAAAAACATACAAAAACAATAAATTAACTTATCTTTTCACCTATGAAAATATGAAAAAAATATTTCCAGAGTTAATTTATGAAGGATTTAATAAAGACGAACACGCTTTTGCATATACTTCAATGATACCTATATTGGTAAAAGCCATCCAAGAGCAGCAAATAATGATAAAAGATCTGCAATATCAAAATTTCAAATTATCAGAAAAAATAAATGAACTGGAAAGAGAGATAGCAAAATTAAATAACAAAGAATAGTAATTTTTGCAAGTTAATGAGAGAATAGAGAATGCGGAGGCGTCGCGGAGGAGCGTGAGGGATTGGAGCGATATGAGGCGAAGGCAAAGGCTTAGGCATACTTGGCGGCGGAGGCTGAGCGGAGGAGCGAAGCCCCACGCACGCCAAAGCAAGCGAAATGCTTAGGCAGGCGAGTTGTCCGCCGAAGGCGGCTACCGCATTGCCTTGCATTTCGCTTGCGAGAGTATGCCTTGCCTTTGCCGAGCCGAATATAAGCGGAAAGCCCGACCCGAGCCTGAGCGAGGGACACGCCCTAAATCACATTACTTTTTCGGTATATGTTTCAAAGTCTCAATAAGAAAATCCCAAAACTTACGGACGCTTTCTATATGTACCTTTTCATCAGGTGAATGAGGATGCCTGATAGTAGGACCTATGGAGATCATATCCATATTAGGATATTTACCACCAATAACCCCAGTTTCCAAACCTGCATGTATAGCTTTTATTTCAGGTTTTTTACCGAAAAGTTTCTCGTAAACATCTACCATTATATTTAATATTTCAGAATTCATATTAGGCTTCCAGCCGGGATATTTACCATCAAACCATACTTTATCAGCATTAGCGAGTGTATAGATAGCTTCAAAAGTTTTCTCCACATCCTCTTTTGCAGTATCTACGGAACTACGTATCAATGCTAAAACTTCAATTGTATTATCTTGATTTACACGGACTACGGATAAATTCGTCGAAGTTTCAACTAAGTCTTTCATTGCTGTGCTCATACGAATCACACCATTAGGAGTACCTTGCAGAGCTTTTATTAAATTTTCCTGAGTAATCGGATCTATTACAAAATCGGGCATATCAGTTTTTTCAGCAACAAAAGACATATTTGGTTCGGTATCGCTATATTCATACTTAAATATGTCAAACCATTTTTGGACTTCTTCAAGTAGATATTTTTCTTTATTTTTAGGAATCAACACAGTAGCAAAAGCTTCTCTTGGGATTGCATTTCTGAGATCTCCAATAGATAGAGTAGATATCTGAATGCCCAAGTCGCGATAAGTATTGTATAAAAACCTAAAAAATAACTTAGCGGCATTAGCCCTTCCGAGATTTATATCTATACCGGAATGACCACCTTTCAAACCAGTAAGAGCCAGTTTATATGCGACGGTATCATTACTGACCCCTATTTTATTATATCTAAACAGCATATTAGCATTTGTGCCGCCAGCGCATCCGACATATAATTCTCCTTCGTCCTCAGAATCAAGGTTTATAAGAATATCGCCGGTAAGTAAATCAGGACTCAAATTAAAGGCGCCTGTCATACCGGTTTCCTCGTCAATGGTAAATAAAGCTTCAATAGGCGGATGCTGAATATCTTTGGCTTCCAAAATAGCCATAATAGCAGCGACACCAATACCATTATCGGCTCCGAGTGTAGTACCGTCTGCTGTGACCCATTCTCCGTCAATATAGGCTGTAATAGGATCTTTTTCGAAATCATGGACTTTATCGCTATTTTTCTGTGGCACCATATCCAAATGGGCTTGGAGCACAACAGTTTTCCTATCCTGCATACCAGGGGTAGCCGGCTTACGTATTAAAACATTGCCAACTTCGTCAACAATGGTTTCAAGAGAAAGGCTTTCTCCGAAATTTTTTATAAATTCAATAACCTTAGCCTCTTTTTTTGAAGGCCTTGGGATTTTAGTCAATTCAACAAAATTTTTCCACAAATTTTTAGGTGTTAGGTTTAATAATTGTTCATTCATAAGTTAGTATTTTTAGTTTTTGTTATAACCATCTTACAATTGGGAAATCTTGCCTATGCGGCAACAAAGAATGCTTAGGAAACATTCTTATTGCAATTTTATTTATACCGGCTTTTTGCGGCTTAAATTCAACACTATAATAAGCATTACTTTTATGAATTTTAACTAATTTAAATTCAGTTTTTTGCAAAATGTTTAATTTATTATCGCTTTCATCAGTGATAATCAATTCTATTCCGATACTTTCTGGCGAAATATCTTTTAGATTTAATACTACTTGTGCACTATAAGTTTTTGAAGGGATAAGAGATTTATCTTTAATCTGAGGCATAATTACATCAAGTACTTCAATATTATCCCATGAATGCAAAATACGTCTTTTCCAAGCATAGAGTTTTTGAACTTTTTCGAAGTCATTATCCAAAAGTTTTTTAGTACGCTTCCAAAGTTTAAGATAAAATTTATTTTTATAATCATCTAACATTCTGGCAGTTGTAAAATTTGGGGCAATATAAGCGAAATTATTTTTTATCATTTCTATCCATTTTTCAGGGACATTATCCTCGTTTCTATCATAAAATTTTGGAATAATTTCAGTTTCCAATATTTCATAGAGCATTTGAGCATCCAGTTGATCTTGGAATACTTGATCGTCATAAGTTCTTTGTTCGGGAAGCGCCCAACCGGCATTTTCCTTATATCCTTCAATCCACCAACCATCAAGGACGCTAAAATTAAGTGTTCCATTTACAGCAGCTTTCATACCACTTGTACCACTGGCTTCCAGCGGTCTGGTAGGAGTATTTATCCATAAATCTACGCCAGAGACT
>CAZWVR010000055.1:0-16390 GCA_964637235.1 uncultured Bacteroidales bacterium
TAGTCTATGAAAAATATTTCTATGGTTATAATCGTGATAGTCTAATGAACTCTTTTTCAATGGCAAAGACTATAACAGCTATTCTCGTAGGCATTGCTATTGATAAAGGTTTTATTTCCTCTGTTGATGATCCCGTCATAAAATATCTACCGGAGTATCCCAATTTAGGCAATAAACTTACAATTAGAAATTTATTAACGATGTCGTCTGGATTAAGCTGGTCTGAGGCTTTCATAGATCCTTTGTCAGATGTCATAACTGCATATTATACAGATAATCTTGATATCGTTCTCAAAAGGCAAAAGGTTGTAATACCTCCTGGTAAAAAATGGAAATATCAATGTGGGAATGTCATAATTTTGGCTTTAATAGTTCAAAAGGCAAGTGGAATGCCTTTGGGAGAGTTTATACAAAAGTATTTATGGCAGCCAATAGGAGCTTCTCATAAGGCATACTGGAATAAAGATACGAATAATATTACAAAAGCTTTTTGCTGTTTTTATGCTACTCCGAGAGATTTTGCCTTAATAGGTTTAATGCTTTTACATAAAGGCTTTTTCAATGGACAAAGGATACTCTCCGAACAGTTTATAAATCAGATGATAACTCCGGCAAATAATCTTAAATATACTTTTTTTAGAAACGTAGATTTTTATGGCTACCTTACTTGGATATATCCGAAACAGAATGATATATTTTATTTAGCAGGCTTAATGGGGCAATATGTTATTATACTGCCTAAGCAAAATGCTGTTATAGTGCGTTTGGGTGAATTTCCTAATCAATTGTTAATTAGGAGAATACCTCCGGATTTTCCATTTTATTTAAAAGTCGGTAATCACATTTTGGAACAAATAACTAACTAAAAATAAGAACAATGCTAACACTTTATCCTTTAAAATTTAATCCCATATACATTGAAAAAATATGGGGTGGTAATAAATTGAAAACGGTATTAAATAAAGATATTCCCAATGATAGAATTGGCGAAAGTTGGGAAATATCTGCTGTTCAAGATCATATTTCAATAGTTAAAAATGGGAAACTTGCTCAGAATAATATACAAGAGCTTATAGAGGTTTTTATGGGCGAGCTTGTAGGAGATAATATATATTTCAAGTATGGCATAGAGTTTCCAGTACTTGTAAAATTTATAGATGCTAATCAAAACCTTTCTGTGCAAGTTCATCCCAGTGATAGTTTTGCCAAACATCGGCATTATGCATACGGAAAAACAGAAATGTGGTATGTAATAGATGCAGAACCGGGGGCTAAGGTAGTAATGGGCTTTAAAGAGGATATGTCTAAGGAAAAATTACTTGATGCTCTGGAAAGTAAACGTTTGGTAGATTATTTAAATTTTGTGGAAGTAAATAAAGGTGATGTATTTTTTATTCCTCCTGGCCGAGTGCATGCTTTGGGAAAAGGGATACTAATTGCTGAAATAGAACAAACTTCTGATATTACTTATCGTCTATATGATTGGGATAGGGTAGGTCTGGATGGCAAACCTCGTCCTTTACATATTGATTTAGCAATTGATGTCATTGAATATGAGGCAAAAGCTGAATATAAAACTTATTATCAAAAACAATTAAATAAAAGTGTTAATATCGCAAATTCTGAACATTTTATTGTTAATTTGCTATCTTTTGACCAATTTATGGAAATGAACTATGTAGCTCTCGATTCATTTGTTATTTATGTATGCACCGAAGGTAAAGCTCTTATTGAATATGAAATGGGCAAAAAAATTACAATTGAGAAAGGTGAGACTGTATTACTGCCAGCAACAGTGAATATTGTTAATCTTTATCCACAGCAAAAAACTGAAATTCTTGAAGTTTACATGGGTTCGGTTTCTTTATCTGAAAAAGATATTTTTACAAATTTAATGTAATTAACTATGAAAACCTTACTTTATACAAATTTTGATTTTCCCGGCTTGACAAAGTTTTATAGGGGCAAGGTTAGAGATATATACATAGTTGAAAATAGGGTTTTTATTATGATTGTTACAGATAGAATAAGCGCTTTTGATGTGATTTTAGATAAAGGTGTACCTTTTAAAGGACAAGTTTTGAATGAGTTAGCAAGCTTTTTTTTGGATATGACCTCAGATATTGTCCCTAATTGGAAAATTACAAAAGCCCATCCAAGAGTTATAATCGGGGAAAAATGTGAACCATTACCTATTGAAATTATTGTCAGAGGATATATCGCAGGTAGTGCATGGAGAGCATATAAACAAGGTAAGCGTGTAATTTCTGGGGTTAAATTTCCAGAAAATCTTAGGGAAAATCAAAAATTACCATATCCAGTTATAACACCGACTACAAAAGCAGAACATGGACATGACATAGAAATATCAAAACAGGAAATTATAGATAGTGGCTTAGTTCAAAAGCATATTTATGAACAAATTGAAAAATACGCTTTGGAACTGTTCAATCGAGGTTCTCAATATGCCAATAGTAGAGGCCTTATTTTGGTTGATACTAAATATGAATTTGGCTTATGTAATGGGGAGATTATGCTTATTGATGAGGTACATACTCCTGATTCCTCTCGTTATTTTTATCTTTCTGATTATCAAGAAAAATTTGAAGCAGGACAAAAACCTAAACATCTATCTAAGGAATTTGTAAGACAATGGCTTATTGCTAATAATTTTATGGGAGAGAAAAATCAATCTATGCCTTATATTTCTGACGACGTTATTGATGAAATATCTGCCAGATATATTGAACTTTATGAAGTTTTGACTGCTAAAAAATTTCAAAAAGTAAATGATACACCAGAGCAGATTTATAATAGTATAATGACATATTTAAAAAATATTTTGTGACTTAAATAAAAAATTTGCATTTTTACACAAACTCAAAATTCTAAAAAATGTTTCCAAAAGAAGTTTATATAAAGAGAAGAAAGGCATTAAAAGCCCAGATATGTAGTGGAATAGCCTTATTTTTAGGTAATAGCTTAGTTCCTTTTAATTACCCTGCAAATCCGTATTCGTTTAGGCAAGATAGTAGTTTTTTATACTTTTTTGGTATTGATGAGCCTGATATGGCTGCAATTATAGATTTTGATACTGGTGATGAAATATTATTTGGTCAGGAAGTAGATATAGACGACATAATATGGAGTGGTCAAAGGAAAAGTCTGCATGAGCAAGCTAATGAAGTAGGGATAAGTAAAGCATTGCCCTTTAATAAATTAAAAGAATTCATAGATAGAGCTCTTGAAAAAGGACGTAAGATACATTTTTTGCCACCTTATCGTTCTCAGACTAAATATCAATTATCAAATCTGCTGGGATTAAAATATGAGGCAGTGAATAAATATGTTTCTGTGGAATTGATAAAGGCTGTTGTAAAATTACGTTCTGTAAAAGATGAATATGAAATAGCCGAAATAGAACGCATGGTAGATGTGGCATATCAGATGCATACTACTGCAATGAGAATGGCAAAGCCCGGTATATTGGAAAGGGAGATAGCAGGCACAATAGAAGGTATAAGCTTATCCAATGGAGGTCCTGTCTCTTTTCCTGTTATCGTTACTGTTCATGGCGAAATATTGCATAATAATTTTTATGGTAATAAATTGAAAAAAGGAGATCTTTTACTTGTCGATGCTGGTGCTGAAAGTTCTTTGCATTATGCCAGTGATATTACACGCGTTTCACCAGTAGGTGGTAAATTTGATCAAAGGCAGAGAGATATTTATCAAATAGTATTAGAAGCAAATATGCGTGCAATAGAGGATATAAAACCGGGAAAGCCTTATATAGAAACACATTATTTGGCTGCTAAGATTATAGCACAAGGACTTAAAGATTTAGGCTTAATGCGTGCAAATGTGGACGAAGCCGTTCAAGCAGGTGCTCATGCCCTATTTTTCCCTCATGGATTAGGTCATATGCTCGGCTTAGACGTCCACGATATGGAGGGTTTGGGTGAGGATTACGTAGGATACGACGACAAATATAAACGTATTCAAAAATTCGGAATAGGTTTTTTGCGTTTGGCAAAACCTCTGCAACCCGGATACGTCCTGACTGTTGAACCTGGTATATACTTTATCCCGGAATTGATAAATCAATGGCAAGCTGCCGGCAAATTTAAAGATTTCATAAATTATGATAAAGTGGAAAAATTTAAAGATTTCGGCGGAATACGTATAGAGGATGATGTCCTTATTACTGAAACTGGTGCAAAAGTATTAGGTAAACCAATTCCAAAAGCTATTGATGACGTTGAAGCTATTGTTAATCAATAAAATATATTGTTATGAAAAAAATAAATATTCTGTTTCTGTTAACCTTATTTTCTATCTTTATTGTTTCGTGCAGCAATAAGGAGGAAATAGAAAAATTGCAAAGAGAAAATGATTCGTTGAAAAATTTAGTAAATGTTGATGCTTCTACTTTAAATGATTATCTTGCTGCATTTAATCAGATACAGGAAAATTTAAATGAAATAAAACGTAAAGAGAATATTATAAGCATTAACACTCAGGGAGGTGAAGTCTCTCAAAGTACTGCTGATCAGATTGTTAATGATATTCAGACAATATATAATTTATTGCAGCAAAATAAACAGAAATTAGCTCAACTAAAACAAAAACTTAAAAGAAGTGGACTTAAAAATGCTCAATTGCGTAAAACTATTGAGCTCTATGAGCAACAAATCAAAGAAAAAGATGCTGAAATAGCACAGTTGAAACAGAAGCTTGAACAGATGAATATTAAGATAGGCGAACTTACTACTCAGGTGCAGCAATTGAATTCTACTGTGGATACTTTAACGCAAGTCACTCAGCAGCAACAGCAGACAATACAAGAGCAAGATATTGCTTTGCATACGGCTTATTATGTTATTGGTACAAAATCGGAGTTAAAGAGTCATAATATCATCACAAGAGAAGGTTTTCTGTCAAAATTAACGTTTAATACAGAGGCAGAATTATCCTATTTTACTAAAATAGATATTCGTCAAGTAAAAGAGATACCAATAAATTCTACAAAAGCTCAGATATTGACAAAACATCCCTCAGCATCATATACTTTTGAGAAAGAAGGTAAAATTATAAAGAGCCTTAAAATATTAGATCCAGATGAGTTTTGGAAATTTAGTAAATTTCTTGTAATATTGATAAAATAAAGGTGTAAGTTTTGCGTAAGGGCGGAGGCGGGTTAGCTGGTGTGTAGTGAGCTTATGGAGGCGTTTGCGGGCGGAGGCTGAGCGATGGAGCGAAGCCCCACGCACCGCAAAGCGAGGCGAGGCTTAGGCGAACGTACTGACAGCCGAAAGCTGCTGCCGTTCGCCTTGCCGAGCCGAGTGAATACGCCTCCAAAGCGAACAAACACCAGATACAAGCCGTAGCCCGACCCGAACGCAGTGAGGGATACGCCCTAAAAAATATGCTAATATGAAAAAATATCAACACATAATTTTTGATTTTGATAATACTTTATGGGATTTTGCTACAAATTCAAAGGAAAGTTTATTAGAACTTTATAACAAACATCAAAAATTGCAGCAAAAATTCGGTTCTTTCGAAAATTTTTATAATCTGTATGAAAAATACAATATAGAACTCTGGAAGTTATATAGAAAAGGTGAAGTATCAAAAGATGGACTCTCTACTAATAGATTTGCTTTCCCTCTTAGAGAAGTGGGGATTAGGGATATTGAATATGCAACTAAACTAAATTCAGAATATTTGGCATTGACGACCACAAAAACAAAGCTTAAACCTTATGCCATAGATGTGCTAAAATACTTAAAATCAAAGGGTTATAACTTGCATATTCTTACAGATGGTTTTTTTGAAGTTCAATTTTTAAAATTAAAAACTTCCAAACTTATTCCTTATATTACTCACATTATTGTTTCCGAAGAAGTAGGGTTTTTAAAGCCTGACAGCCGACTATTCCAATATATGACAGAAAAAATAGGTGCAGATAAATCTCAGATGATTATGGTCGGAGATGATTATGAAAATGATATCATTGGTGCGTATAATTTCGGGATGGATCAAGTTTTTTATAATATAAAAAATTTGGACATTGATGCCCTTCCTATTAAACCTACATATACAATTTTTAGCTTAATAGAATTAAAAGACATTCTATGATTTTATTGGCAATTGATTATATCGCCATAAATGATATTTTAAAAGCTTTATTGGCTTTATCTCTTATAACCATATCCTCTAATTTTATAGCTCATTATCTTACACGTTATCATCTGCCTTTAATAACAGGTTTTATAGTTATAGGCGTAATTGCCGGTAGATATATACTCAAAATGCTGCCTGAAAATATTGATGATATTGATTTTATAGAGGAAATAGCGTTAGGTTTCATTGCTTTTGCAGCTGGCACCGAGCTTTATTTGAAGGAGATACGAGATAGAATACGTAGTATAACAATTATGACCATATCTCAGTTTGTGGTAATTTTTATAGTAGGAGCCATTCTTTTATGGATTTTTTCTCCATATATTCCAATTTTAAATGTTAGCTCTAATATTCGTATAGCCGTAATTTTATTGATTTCCACTATATTTATAGCAAGTTCTCCTGCTTCTGCCATTGCTGTCATTAACGAATTAAGAGCCAAAGGTCCTTATACAAAAACAGCCATAGGCGTCACCGTGTTGAAAGATATTTTCGTAATGATGCTATTTACACTCACTTTTGGGTTTGCTCAGTCATTGATTAGCGGTGCGTCTATAACTTATTTTCAGATATTCTATATTTTAATGGCTTTGATACTTACAATTTTAATGGGCTTACTATATGGATATTTACTAAAATTGCTATTTAAGGCGAATATAGCCTTTTTTATTGAATTAGTTCTTTTATTACTGTTAGGCTGGTCTTTGTTTATAGTTTCAGATTATTTTAATACTTTTGTTCATAAGCATTGGGAGATAAATATGCATATAGAGCCCCTTTTTGCGGGAGTAGTTGCCAGTTTTTATATCACAAATTTTACTCCATATAGAATAAATTTACAAAAATTGATAGAGCGCTCCTCTGATTATGTATATGTAATATTTTTCACTTTTATTGGCGCTACCTTAGCAGTAAATAAACTTATCTCATCTATCGGCATAATTTTATTGGTATTTTTTATTCGCTTAATAGCGATATTTATAGCTTCAACACTGGGAAGCTTAGTTAATAAGGAAAATTGGAAACACGTTTTATTAAGTTGGACACCGTATATCAGCCAAGCAGGCGTGAGTTTGGGTCTTATAGCAGTTGTAGCCTCTGAATTTTCGGAATTTGGAAGTACTTTTGAAACGCTTCTTGTTTCTGTGATAATTATAAATCAATTTGTTGGACCACCATTGATGAAATGGGCTATAATAAAAGCCGCAGAGGCTCATACAAAAGCTAAATCTCCGCATATAGATACTAAGCAAGATGTTTTTATAATAGGACTTGAAGGAAAAGCAATAGCTCTGGCAAAAGCTCTTAAAAAACGAGATTGGAACGTAAAAATTTTAACGGATAGAACTGATTATGATAAAAATGCTTGTAAGGAAATAGAAATTGTTCAAGTGCCTAATTGGGATTATCCTACGCTTAAAAAGGTTGGACTTAACTATGCAGATTCAGTTGTATTACTAAAAGACGAGGAGACTAATCTAAAATTAGCTGAACTAATATATGAAAAATTCGGCGTTCCGAACGTTATTGTCCGTATAGAGGATAGAAGTTATATACAACGATTTAGGGAATTGGATACTATTGTCGTGGAACCGGTTTCAGCATTAACAACTCTTTTAGCGCATTTTGTTGTTTCTCCACAAGCGACAAGTATTTTACTTGGATTAGAAGAAAATCAACAAACAGAGGATATAGAGGTTCTCAATAGAGATGTACATGCAATGGCTCTTAGAGATTTAAGACTCCCTTTGGGAATTTTAGTTTTATATATTAAAAGAAATGATCAAATGATGCTTGCACATGGTTATACGCGTCTTAGATTGGGGGATGTGCTAACAGTTGTAGGTTCTCCGGAGCAAATAGAACAAGTTAGAAATAAATTACAATGACCTTTATGCTTTATTACTGAAACTTTTGATTATGTTTGATTATTAAAAATTTTCTTTTAAATGTGGCATTTCCAGTTATTAAAAGAAAGCCTCTTTAACAAAAAACATACTTTTTTTTCTCGTAAAGTACTGAGCTTATATAAGTTAGCAAAAAAAATACAAATTACAGAAATTGAAAATTTGCGTAAAGATTTATGTAAAAATAAAACTAAGCTAAAGATACACGACTATGGAGCAGGTAAGCGTTTTGAAATATATAAAAAACAAATACGAAAACTAACTGTTGCGCAAATATATCGCACTACTGCTACTCCTCCCAGATGGGGAAATTTTTTATATTTACTTATTAAAGAGTTTGATAAACATAATGTATTAGAGCTTGGAACAGGCTTAGGTATCTCAGGAGCATATATTTTATACGGCTTAAAAAGTTCTAAAAGTGGATTTTTAACTACAATTGAAGGCGATAAATCAATTGCTGAGTATGCTCATAAAATACTAAATCGGATTTCTCCAAATTTTCGTGTAGAAAATCAATTATTTGACGAATTTATTGAGCATATTCCTTACGATGAAAAATATGATTTCTTGTATATTGACGGTAATCATTCCCGAGAAGCTACTATAAAATACTTCCGAGCATTAAAAAAATACCTTACAGAGAAGGCTATTATTTTTTTTGACGACATAAATTGGTCATTGGGAATGTTCCGAGCTTGGCAGACTGTGCGTATAGAATGTAGCGAATTTATCACTTTTTTTGATAGTGGAATTTGTCTTTTATAGTTATTCTTTCTGCTATTGCTCTTTATTGTGTAAATTGTTGTCTCGAGTTTTTTCAGTTTCAATTTTTTCTGATTTGAGTAAGAATTGCTCCACGAGGTTTATAATTTCTTCTTTTTTCATTTTCGCGCTTATTTCTATTTCATCTCCGAAGCGGTTTTTAATTCTTAGGTCGCTTCTGTAATTTTCTACCCACTTAACAAGAGCTTCTCCCAGTTTTCCAAAGAAACCTCCAGAAAGTATAGCAGCAATACCGGCTATCCAGCCTGCTCCCATTTCTCCTTCCGACGGTTCTTTGACAGCTGTTGATGTTTTTATTCCCTGAGTGTTTAGAAAGTTTCGCAGTTCTTGCAGTCCTGCTTCTTTATTTACAGGGGAAGTTAAATCAATATAAATTTCCATACTATACTTTTTGTAAATTATTATTGACAAAAATAATAAAAAAAATAGAATTTCAAGTTTAATTTACAATTTTATTAGAAGTGAATAGTCAAGTGTGAATTTTAAGGTTGGATTAGGAAGTCGTTATAAGCTCGGGAGGGAAAATTATCCCACCCAAGCTTTGAAATTACAGAAATTAGTTATTCGCAGGTAATATCAATTTCTACTACATCGTCATTTTTAATGGTAAAATAGTCACTGTCGCCTATATAAGTAAATAAGTCTCCATCGTATTCAGCTTCAACGTAGTAAGTACCATTATCTACTGGATAAAATTCATAATACCCATCTGCATCAGCGGTAGTTTTATAGGCATACGTATTATCATCCACCATCAAATAAACTTCCGCATATTTTGCTACTTTTTTACCTGCTATAGCTTGTCGTAATGGATTTTTATGATGATTTACCTTGGGTAGTAAAAATAGTTATCAGGAGATGGTTCTTAAATAAGAGCTGTTTTTGTCTAAATAAAAAATGGGACGAGAAGTATGAACATATATTTTAGTTTTCTCGTCCCATAGATTTTTGTAAAAGATTAAAATTATCTTCTTTTTTTTGAGCCTAATGGATAGACAATGTTACCTTCAGTAGGTTTAGATGTTATATTCTTTTCTATTTTGTCATTTCCAATTGTCATAACTACAATTTGATTATTTTCTGTTGTAGATAAATTTATGGGGTCTAAATAATATATATGGCCATTGTCTGCTTCAACATAAACATTTGAATAACCATTCAGATTTTTATAATATCCATATTCGCTTGATTGTGGCTCTATATTAATATTGTGTTCTATTGTTTCATCAGTTGTGCCTTTATTAACAGTAATATCAGTTAAGTAAACGTCTTCAGAAGGTGTAAAGTTATTTTGAAGTAATAAGCAATAATGTTCAGGTCCAACTACAAAATTAGCAGAATTCTTTTTCTTTATATCAATATTAAAATCCCAATATAGCATGTCTCCTAAGTAATTATCAGATTCAGCATAAACATATACTTTATTAGGTACATTTTCTATTCTAACAGTCTGGTTAGGTTGTATTTCTCCCCAATAATCGTCATTGATATCGACATCTAATACTGTCCAAGTGGAATTAGTTAAAGTTATGTAATTTTTAATATTTATTGTTGTAGTTTTTGTATCTTTCTTTTTGCCATTTTTGGAATAAGCAATTAAGCTAACAGTATAGGTACCTCCTACTTTATAAGCATGAGTTGGGTTTTCCTCGGAAGATGTGTCTCCATCTCCAAAGAACCACTCATAGCGATATCCATCTACTGTGGCATTTTTGAAATGGATAGGTTCGTATATGAATGCGGTTGTTTTATCTACTGTAAAATCTGCTGTTGGTTGTTTTTGACAACTACTTAAAAATAGTAATCCTAAAATGGATAGAATTATAAATCTCCTCATAGCTTAAAGTTTTATGGTTTGCATTTTTTTATTTCGTTTAATATTTCTAATTCTGTTTTATAGATTTTTTTAAGCAGTGTAATTATCTCGGTATTTTCTTTTTCATTATTTTTTTCGTCTTCGTCAAAGAAATCTGTAATCTTTACTCCAAATATTTCAGAGAGTTTTTCAAGTTTGTCTATTGTTATCTTTGTTTGTCCTCGTTCAAGTCGCCCATAGTTAACTGGGTCTATATTCATTTTTATAGCTACATATTCTTGCGTATATCCTTTCGATAATCTAATATTTCTTATTTTTTCATTAATTTTCATGCAAAATTATTTTTTATGTAAAATTTATATGAAGCGAATTATATTAAACTTAGTGCATTTTCTATATGTCTTTTGTTTATTTAAGTTTTTCTGTTATATATTTTATAAAATCTTATGCCAAAAATATATTAGCTTGATTATCAAATGATTGATATGGGGTGATATTTATATGTTAGGAATATTTTTTCAGAATATATGATTTTTTTTTCTTATTAAAATTTTATTTTACTTAGAACTTGCTTAAATTCAACTTATTTAGCGGAGGTGATTATAAATGGCTAATGGAGTTTTGGATATTATTTAAAAAAAAGAGTATTTTTGTGGGAAAAAAGTATGCTTATTTGGATTATATTTATAGGGTTAACCATAGTAAGTTATATTATTAGTGCCACACTGAAAGCTAAATTTGATAGATACTCTAAGTTGCCGATGGCTCAGTGGTTGACAGGTAAAGATGTAGCAGAAATGATGCTTGCAGATCATGGAATTAATGATGTAAAAGTGGTATCTATTGGGGGATACTTGACAGATCATTATAATCCAGTCAATAAAACAATAAATTTAAGCAGACCAGTATATTCAGAGCCGTCAATAGCGGCAGCAGCGGTTGCAGCTCACGAAACAGGTCATGCTATCCAGCATGCAAGAGCTTATTCGTGGTTAATGTTGCGTTCAGCTCTTGTTCCAGTTGTTAGTATTACTTCCAGATGGCTTTCGTGGATATTACTTTTGGGAATTATAACAGTTCAAACTTTTCCGTATCTTTTGTTTATAGGCATTATTTTATTTTCACTTAATACATTATTTAGTTTTATAACTTTGCCTGTGGAGATAGATGCCAGTCGTCGGGCACTTAAATGGCTTCAAATCAGGAATATGGTTCCGGATAATCATTATATATATGCCAGAGATGCTTTAAAGTGGGCTGCATATACGTATGTTATAGCGGCATTAACATCTTTGGCTACTTTGCTTTACTATATTTTGATTTTTATCTCAGCAAGAGATGAATAAAACTAAAACATATGAAACTTGCACTTATTGGATATGGTAAAATGGGAAAAGCAGTAGCAGAAGCTGCCAAAGAACGTGGACATGAGGTGATTTTGATTATTGATGTTGATAATAAATCCGAATTTACACCTGAGAATATTAAGAAGGCAGATGTAGTATTAGAATTTACTACTCCGAGTTCTGCTTATGAAAATATATTAAAATGTATAGAAGCAGGTGTGCCGGTCGTCAGCGGGACTACTGGGTGGACTGATAAACTCCCGGAGATTAAGGAAAAAGTTATCAGGGAAGGAGGTAGTTTTTTCTATTCACCAAATTTTAGTCTGGGGGTAAATATAATGTTTAAACTTAATGAATATTTGTCACGTATAATGTCTAAATTTCCTGAATATACAGTTTCTATAACTGAGAAACATCATATTCATAAGCTTGATGCTCCCAGTGGCACAGCGATAAAAATTGCTGAGGGAATAATTAAAAATATGCCACAAAAACAGCGCTGGTCTTTGACAGAACAAGGAGAAGATATTATACCTATTAAAGCTATTAGAGAAGGTGAAATACTAGGAGTTCATCAAGTTTTATATACTTCGGATAATGATTACTTGCTTATAGAGCATTCATTAAAGAGCAGAAAAGCATTGGCAGAAGGAGCAATAATGGCAGCTGAATTTTTAAAGGATAAAAAAGGTTTTTATACATTTGATGATCTTTTGAATATATAGCTATTTTCTTTATTACTGAGAGTTATTATTTTGTAATTTGCTCTTTATTGAAATTTAGATATTTTTGTGTAAATCAATTTATGAATGATGAAAAGGATATTGATAACAGGGGGTGCTGGTTTTATAGGCTCTCATTTATGTGAAAGGCTTCTGAACGAGGGGAATGAGGTTCTATGTCTTGATAATTTTTTTACTGGGAGTAAGCAAAATATTCTCCATTTACTTTCCAATCCAAATTTTGAACTTATAAGGCACGATATTGTATTTCCTTATTATGCCGAAGTTGATGAAATATACAATTTTGCCTCGCCAGCTTCGCCAGTGCATTACCAGTTTAATGCTATAAAAACTTTAAAAACCTCCTTGATTGGTTCAATTAACATGTTAGGTTTAGCTAAGAGGGTGAAAGCCAAAATATTACAGGCTTCGACGAGTGAAGTATATGGAGATCCTCTTGTTCACCCACAGAAAGAGGATTATTATGGAAATGTAAATCCCATAGGACCTCGAGCTTGTTATGATGAGGGGAAAAGGGCTGCCGAAACAGTCTTTTTTGACTATCATAGACAGAATGGGGTTAAAATCAAAATAATTCGCATTTTTAATACTTATGGTCCTAGAATGCATCCTAATGATGGACGTGTTGTTTCTAATTTTATAATTCAAGCATTGCAGAATAAGCCCATTACTGTTTATGGAGATGGCTCTCAAACTCGTAGTTTTCAATATATTGATGATCTTGTAGAAGCTACAATTCGGATGATGAATACTCCTGATAACTTCACCGGACCTGTGAACATAGGCAATCCAGAGGAAATAACTATTTTGCAATTAGCTCAAAAGATAATTGAATTGACGAATTCTAAGTCTAAAATTATATTTTTAGCATTGCCAGAAAATGACCCTAAGAAAAGAAAACCTGATATTTCTCTGGCAAAGGAAAAACTCAATTGGGAGCCTCGTGTTTCATTAGAACAAGGACTGTTAAAGACTATTGAGTATTTTGACAATATATTAAAAAATCCGAAAAAAATTAAATTTTAGATTATGAGAAAGGTATTTTTTTTTATTATACTTTTTTTTCTATTAACTGAATTAAATGCGCAAAGCATTAGGGGTGTTGTGATAGATAGTATAAAAGGCGAAGCTCTTTGTGGAGCTTTTGTATATATTCCTGAATTAAACCAGGGACAGCTTACAGATAAAAATGGAAAATTTGTTTTTGATAAAATTCCCAAAGGTAAACTTCATCTGCAAGTTAGTTTTTTAGGTTATGAAACTAAAATATTTGAAATAAATACCTCTGATAATCAATTTGTTAGATTAACATTGAAACCTACTGCAATACAAGCCGAGGAGGTAGTTGTTTCTTCGGCATTATCACCATCTCAGCATAATAATGCTGTAAAAGTGGATGTTTTACAGCTAAATCCATTAAAAATCACAGCTGCTTCTTTTGGGGATATTTTAACTGGTATTCCCGGATTAGATATGGTAAAAAGGGGAGGTGCTGTGCAAACTCCTGTTATTAGAGGTCTTTCTTTGTCAAATATCCTTGTTCTATTTGATGGGTTCCGTCTTGAAGATTTTCAATTTTCTATAAATCACCCTTTTTTTATTGACGAGATTGGCACAAAGAAAATTGAGGTTATAAAAGGTCCTGCTTCTCTGATGTATGGCTCCGATGCTGTTGGCGGGATTATAAATGTGATCCCGGATACCTATGTAAGGGCTTCAAAAACTAATATAGAATATTCATTGGTTTATCAGACTAATACTCAGGGTGTTAACTCAACTTTTGCTATTAAGCATGCGTATAAAAAAATTTCTTTTGGTGCATTTTTAGGTGTTAAGTCTCATAAAGATTATAAAGATGCATTGGGCAACCAAGTTCTAAATACACGTTATAATCAGAAATTTTTTAAAGCATTTTTGAATTTTAATACTAATAAAGGGATAACTAAATTATTTTATTCGTTTAATAAGTCTCTTTTAGGGCTTTGTGTGCCTCCTGCTCTGCGTTTGGTTAAAGATGATTTAAGGCAGAATCATGTTTTTTATCAAGATTTATCCCATCATTTCTTTTATATTAAAAATCTGTTTTTTTTAAACAATTGGAAAATTTATTTTAATGCTTCTTCTGAATTGAATAATAGGGCTATAAAAATTATAGATACTTTACCAGCACCTGTAAATATGACGCTAAAAAATTTTAATTATGAGTTAAAGTTTAATTACTCTTCTTATCATTCTCTTATTTATTTTGGTTTTCAAGGCAATTATTCACATAATAAAAATAATGTTCAGGTAGGGAAGTTTATACCAGATTATTCTGAATTATCTTTTTCGGGTTTTACTTATGGTAAGTATAAATTTACGCAAGCTTGGAATATTCAAGGCGGGCTGAGGTATGATTTCAAAAAATTTATAATACCTCAGCAGGATTTTTACAATATGTTTAATACTACTGCTTATAAAAATTTTTATGATTTTTCTGCTTCTGTGGGAAGTGTAGTCAAACCAATAGAAGGCTTCTTTATAAGATTAAATTTTGCTAATGCATATAGAACTCCAAATATAGCAGAGTTAGCTGAGCATGGATTGCATGCATATAGATATGAACTGGGTAATATGAAACTTAATTCTCAAAGAAGTTATGAAGGTGATTTATCTTTCCATTTGCATACTTCACGATTGATGCTTGATGCGAGTTTTTTTTATAATAGAATTTTAAATTACATTTTTCTTTCTCCTACATCGGATACTGCTTTTAATGGGATGAGAATTTATTCTTATGATCAGAAAGACGCTATTATACGTGGCTTTGAAATTGAAGCAATGGCCTCTTTATTTAAAAATTTTGTAATTAAAAGTAGTTATAATTATGCTTTGGGTACTTTACTAAATGATTTTATTCCTCTGTTTCCGCAAAATAAGATAAAAACAGATTTTATTTATAAATATAATTTTAATAAGGTGCATACAGAATTTGTTTTAAATTTACTTTATGCTTTTTCTCAAAATCATCCATCAAAATATGAACTACCAACCCCTTCATATTGGCTTATAAATCCATCTTTTGATATAGAGCTAAGTAGTAAATTTATTGTTTATAATTTTGCGGTTAAGATAGATAATTTATTAAATATCAAATATATAGACCATTTATCCACTGTCAGAGATTTAGGATTTTATGATCCGGGCAGAAATATATTACTTCAATTAAAAATAGCCTTCAAATGAACTTAAAGCCTATTTCTATTATTGTTGCTATGGCGAATAATAATGCCATAGGTAAGGATAACCGCCTGCTGTTTCATTTGCCAAAAGATCTTAAATGGTTTAAAGAAAATACTTTGGGCAGAAAAATTCTGATGGGAAGAAAGACTTTTGAGTCTTTACCTAAGAAGCCCTTGCCTGGAAGGACAAATATAGTTTTAACTCGTGATATGAATTTTTATGCCTCAGGTGTTATTGTTGCACACAATATTGACGAGGCTATTCAACTCTTTGATTCTGAGGCTGAAAATTTTGTTATTGGAGGTGGTCAGATATATAGACTTTTTTTGCCTTATGCTAACAAGTTATATATTACTCGTATATATGCAGAAGCCGAAGCTG
>CAZWVR010000056.1:0-16233 GCA_964637235.1 uncultured Bacteroidales bacterium
CAGCGTATAGCTTTTTTAATTGCTTGATTCTGAAAGAAATATCAAGCGTTTTTCCTGCGAGGAAAAATTGTTTTTGCAATTTTAATATTTGTAAAATCTTTTGAATCATTTTTTATAACATAATCTGCCTAAAACGAATGCAAAATAATAAATTCAAGTAAAAACTTGGACATTCTTAGATATTTTTAAATGTTCCGTTAAAATCTGCACATTATTTCCCGTTTTAATTTTTATCAAGCAATGAAAATAAAAAAGGCTACCCCAAATATTATCTCGGGATAGCCTTAGATTTCAATCAAAAAATATATCAAAATCTAAGATTGAGAAGCTTCCTCTAATTTCCTCATTACGGCAAAAATAAAGAATGCAGAAAGCCAACTCATAACTACAAGTATCATAAAAAATTGCCATAATTCAAGAATTTGCCAAAATTTACCTATCAAGCCAGCTAATAAATTACCCACAGCTGTCGCACCAAGCCAAGCTCCTTGCATTAAGCCTTTATACTGAGGAGGAGAAACTTTGGAAACAAAAGATATACCCATCGGAGAAAGAAATAACTCTGCAATAGTTAAAGTAAAATAAGTTGATATCAGCCAATAAGGAGATCTTAATATAGGAGAAACTCCATCACCTAATACTCTCGGAGGCAAAAGTCCCCATGAAGCTGCTACCATAATTAAAAAACCTATACCAGTAATAAGCATTCCAATACCTATCTTTCGCGGTGCAGAAGGTTCTTTCCCCTTCTTCCTTAACCATGTAAAAAAGCCCACTATTACAGGTGTGAAAAATACTATAAATATTGGATTAAAATGCTGAAATTTCTGAGGTGCTATCGAATTTTCATCAGGAAAACCCCTAACAACATAATAAGTTAATGCAGCAAAAACAATAAAACTTGCTAAACCTATATAACGCCATATCTTAGTCTGCTTTTTACTAAAAAATAATACTAAACCAAGTATTGATAAAAGTAATGGCAAAAAAGCTCTTAAATCAAAGAACATATAAGTTATTCTATCAACTGTATGAACAGTATAATTTTTAGCAAAAACACTTAATGTATATCCATTTTGATGAAAAGCCATCCAGAAAAATATAACTACAAAAAATACTAAACCAAGAGCTATAAGTCTATCTCTTGTTTGCTCAGGAGTAAGAACAATAACTTTATCCTTATGTTTCTCACTAGCAGCTTTTTCTTTCTCTGTCATATCGGCATCTGCATAATACTTCTTAAAAAGAACAAAAATAAGAAAAGAAATTACCATACTCAAAGCTGCCACAGCAAAAGCAGCATTATAAGAATGTGCAACAGCCTCTATATAATAATTTGCAAAATCTGTTATTGAAGTGAACTTATCCCCTAAATGCTCAATAGCAAATTGTTTTAAAAGCCCTGCATTTTGCATATTATTATGCAAAACTTGATGTGCATAATCCAATATTTTTGGATCATAAATCAAATTATGCTTCCGAAGTACAAAATTACTTGCAGCTGTTGCAGCAGAAGGAGCAAAAAAAGCGCCTATATTGATACCCATATAAAAAATATTAAAAGCATTATCCCTATTAGGCGCATATAGAGGATCATCATACATATTCCCAACAAGTGCCTGCAAATTACCTTTAAACAATCCCGTACCCAATGATATTATAGCAAGAGCTAATACAATAAAGCCTATCTTTTGATCCGGTATAGCCAAAAGTAAATAACCTATAAACAAGATTATTATACCAACACGAATAGTTCTACCATATCCCCAAATTTTATCAGCTATAAAACCTCCTAAAATAGGCAAAAAATAAATGCCAAAAAGAAAACCCCCATAATACTTACCGGCTTGTTCAGTAGAAAAACCAAACTTTGCTTGAAGGTAATAAACAAATACAGCAAGCATTGTATAATATCCAAATCGCTCGCCCATATTAGCGAAAAAAGCAACTAATAGTCCCTTAGGATGATTTTTAAAAAAATCCCTCAACATATATGTTTATTTTTATGTTATTATTTAGCTAAAAATTAGCTAAAAATATTTAAAATTTAATGTTTAGGAGCTAAAAATCGCCTAATTTGTTCAGCTGTCCAATTACGGGAAGTCAACCACCGAGTCATTGGTATGTTTATCCCAATAGTAAAATAAAGATTATTAGTAAAATTTAAATCATCATAAGGCTTAACAACTCCCTCTTCTGTTTGAAGCTGATATCTTTTATTAACAAAATTTTTTAAAATATAATCAACGCTAAAATAATAAATTTTATAATTATATCCCATTGTAAAACCTAAACTACTTGAATTAACATCTGAGGATGGCATAAGACTTCTATAAATTTGGGAATTCCAATTAGCTTTTTGTCTATCATAATTTAATAAAAAAAGGTTATAGACTATACCCAAAGTAAAATAACTTTGGTTCCTATATATATTTAAGTTATTGAATTTCAAGTATAAAGGAACAGAAAGCCCCAAAGAAGAAAAAGTTCTATAAAGCTTATATTTCACCTGTGAAGAATCAGATTTAAAAGTTTGCATAAAAGCATATCTACGAATACTTATACCACTAACAATACCATATCTATCATTTTTCCCATCAAAATGAATATTAACAGAAAAAGCAGCAGATGGTGTTATTGTCAATGGATAAGCAGAAGTTTTCAGCATATCTCCATATGGAGTTTTTAGTAATACATAATTATTCTGTTTCGGAGCCTTGGAAATATTCATTAAAGTTCCAAATTTTACCCCAAAATAAATATATTCATTTGCAGGTTTCTTAGGTTTATCAATACTTTCATATTGTCCATACTGAACCAAATAGATAAACATAATAAAAACAAAAACCAATATTTTTTTCATAACATTCTTTTTTAAGGTAAATATTCCCAAAAGTCTCTCTTTACCCCATTTTTACTTTTACCCAAACCAACAAGCCCTCTTACCAAAGTTCCATAATCTACATGTGAACGTTTAAAAGAAACAGCAACGGCTCCCTCTCGCGGATCTCCTATAAGAAAATCCTCGCGAATATTACTTTTTTTATACCATTTACCCTGATTTAAATCATAAGCCCACAGATCATTATACAATGAATCGTTTTCATCTCGTCCAGTACCAAAATAAAACATATTATGCAAAGCTCCATTACGTGTATATGATAAAGTAAAAGCTACTGCATTAGCTCTTCCTGAAACTTCATCAGGAGCTACCGTTAAATATCGCCATGCTCCCTGAGTGCCTTCATTAGGATCATACAAATAAAAATCTTTCAAATAAGTATTAGAATTACCAACGCCCAAACCTACAATAGCTTTATTATCAATAACAGCAGCTACTGCTTGGGAACGGGCTGCACCTTGGAAAGATGGCAATTGCCTCCATGCCGAAAGAGGTGCCCCAGCTGTATCTAATTCAGATTTATATACATAAAAATCATTTAAAGGTGCATTTCTATATCCAGTACCTACTATTGCTCTTTCTTTTCCATTTATATTTAACGTAAATGCTACTGCATCGTATCTCTCACAATTACCAGGTAGAGAATCTATTCTAATCCATAAATTGGCAGATTTTTCATATCTATACATATCTCTTTCAGGACCATTAACATTTGTATAACCTGTACCAACTATGGCTGTATCGTTATATACTGTGGCAACTGCACTCCGACGTGCCGAATAGAAATTCTTAATATTTTTCCAATATTTGCCATCAGGATTATATACCCAAAAATCATTTAAAAGTGAATAACCATTATAACCAAGTCCTACATATATCTCACCATCAAGAATAAATGCTACTGCTTCAGAACGCGCTAAACCATCAAAATCAGCCTTCTTAAACCATACATCCTGCGGGATTTTTGTCCTAAATACCTTAACATTCGGATTATAGGCTGTGTCTATAATATTCCCATTCGGATCTGTAAATATTACATATGAACGCACAAAATATGGCGTATCAAGCTCCAAACCATATAATTTGCTTATATACTGAAATTCTGTTGCATTAGGATCTATATCCACACTATCTGAGTTTATATCTATTAGCGTATGAGGAGAATTAGTCAAAATAGGATTAGGATTAGATAAAGACCAACAGTGCCCAAAATAACGAATATTCAATGAATCACTTATATCATATATATCGCCAAGAATTTCTGCATAATGTATCCCTGCATATACAACTGAATCGGGCATAGCTTTCGCCCGTAAATAAGCATTATGAATATTTATCATCGTATGATTTGTAAGATTACGTAGCGAAATATAACTCTCTCCTTTATTCTTACATGAATTAAAGAGAAACAAACTAAAAATAACAAACAAAAAATATCGGAGATTAGAAATTCTATTCATCATTATTAACATTTTACCATTTAATAATATAAAATGTGGAATCGGCACCTTGACGCCTATATGGTTTTGTAGTATCTATTTCTACACTATGCTCCAAAGAATTTTCTGGCAAAAACTTCCTCAATACACCTGTTAAAATACCTTTATCAAACTCATCCGGATAAGGATTTTTACATTCAAATAGGGCAACGTTATGTGAATAATCAAAATCCACAAGTTTATAATAACCTATCTCGCCATTTCTATGATTCTGATGATATGCAATATCAATGGAATTTAAAGCCTGCTCTAAATTTTGTATTTCCTCTGGGAAAATTTCATTAGTTGTTATACTCTTGCCAAGAATAAATATCGTATTAGGACCTATATTCTCATGAATAAATTTTAACGCCTCTAACCATTTCTTTTGTGGATACCATTTTTCTTGTTCAATTTTATCAATATTTAAAAATTTTTTAACAATATTTTTAAGCGTATCTTCTGCTACTTTAAATCGACCTTTTTCACATATACGAAAACTAAGAATATATCCGGATACCTCTACCTTATCATCAAAAGGGACAAATTCTGCCATAACAAAATATTTTATACAAAAATAAAAAAAAATCAGTAAAAAGAAAATTTTTAATTAGTTATTGGCATTAGCATATATAGGAAACTTAATATAAAATATGGTGCCTTTATCCAATTCTGATTCAAACCAAACTTTACCATTCATAGCTTCTGTTAAATTTTTAACCATATTTAAACCAATTCCCATACCACTAGATTTAGTAGTAAAATGCGGAGTAAATAGCTTGTCCTTTATATCATCAGATATTCCAATACCATTATCTCTTACGTATATCAACACTTCATTTTGCAAAAGTTTTAAACCAATTTCAATTTTACCTCTTCTATCCTTTGGAATTGCCTGAATGGCATTTTTAATTAAATTTATAAATATCCGATTAATAAATTCCTCATCAGCTTTTATAAATACAGATTCGTGAGGTAAATTATCAATAAAATCAATATTTTCATTATTACTAAAAAGTGTCATAATATTTTTAAGCATTGCCACTATATCCAATTTTTTTTCCTTAGGCTGTGGTATTTTGGCAAAATCTCCAAATTGCTGAGCTATTTTTTTCAATACATCTATTTGTTCAATAAGTGTTTTTGCTGTATCTTTAAGCCTTTCCTCAAAATGTTCATCTTTATTTTCCCACGATCTCAATAACATTTGCATAGAAAGCTGCATAGGAGTTAATGGATTTTTTATTTCATGCGCTATTTGACGCGCCATATCTCTCCAAGCAGACTCTCTTTCTGATTTCTTTAATAATTTTATATTTTCATATAACTTTTCAACCATCTCGTTATAAGCTTGTATAAGTTGACCTATTTCATCTTTTCTTTTGTATTCAATTTTTTCATATTTACCTATTTCCAACTTTTCAAACTTATTTGCAAGTAAATTTAAAGGAGCAATAATTTGTTCCGCTAAGAATATACCCAGAATAATACTAAAAACAAATAATACTGCGTAGATATTTAATAAAGTCGCCAAAAGATTAGTCTGGCGTTTATGGAATTTTTCACTATTTGCAAAATAAGGTAAATTTACAATCGCTAAAATCCGATTATCCTTATTGAGCAATGGTTTATAAGCAGAAAAGAAATTAAGCCCTCCTATCTTTTCTTTATGCACAAATTCCGTTTCTTTCAAGAATAAAATATTATGCAATGCCTGCATATTTATTTTCCGACCAATAATATTTTCCGTAAAAATCTTAGGACGAGAAGTTGCTATAAGTTCCCCTCTTACAGAATATAGATTGATATCATTATTAAAAACTTCTGCTAAATGATGTATTTTATAAATCAATGCGTTAGGTTTACTCTCCTGCCAATAAGTAGGTAGAGAATCTCTATTGCGATATGTATATTTTAATTCAAGAGTAATAGAATTGAGTTTATCCCTAATGTCGTCATAATGTTTTTGTCTAAATTGCTTTAAGTTAAAATTAAAAGTCACTAATGCTACTATTAAAAAAGAAATTAATAGCAAAGAAAATATTATTATCACAAATTTTGCTCTAAAATTTAAAGCCCTGATTTTAAAATATCTAAAACCAAAAGTAAACAAAAACAAAAAAGCAAAAAACAAATTAATGCCTATAAAAATATACGAATATGTTATAATTTTGCTAAAAAATGACATTTTTTTATAAGAAAGAACATAATATACTTTCCCAGTATGTAAAACAGTATGCTTCCATTTATTTTGAACAATAAATTTATAATCCGGGATATTTTTAAATAAAATACTACCGTATAGCGGATAATTATATTCCCCATGTTTAATAATTAATACATCGTTTGAATATTCTGCATAAGAATAATTCTCCGGAAATTTATTTATCTTTATACTTGCATCAATTAACAACTCAGGATAACCTATATTTTGAGGATATAATTTGGGACTTAATTTTATATAAAGATGAACATCTTTTTTTTGCGGAAATTGATATACTTCTTTTATCAGATAAAATTTTTTCCCTTCTTTATCCTTTACATAATAAACATTTAAACTCGTGTCAAATTTTATCCCATAATTTTGGAACATCTCTCTATATCGCGAAATGCATGGAATAAAATTAAGACTATCATGTTCATCACAAATTTTAACATTTATCAAATATTTCTTCCAATAACCTTTAAAATAGCGCATTTCAAGATACTGGGTTATTTTCTCCTCTGACTTCGGCGGTTTATACTTAGTTAGATACTTTATTATATTATTGTCATTGGAAAAATAAGGAACTATATCTTTAAAAAGCATCTCCGCAATATTATCACGTTCACTAAATACCTGAGTTATAAGCAATTTAGCTTTCTGTTCTTGTTTCAACCGATTATGATATATTATTAAATCAGTTAAATACAAGGTCAGTACATTAACCAATATCAAATAAAAATATAAAACTGAAATTCGTCTTATCTTTATATAAAGCACTAATACTGAATGCAATACAATTAAATAAAATACATAATAAAGTTTTTGGTTATGAAAAATTAAATCTAAAAAGATAAATGCTAATGCGGAGGCAATAGCTCCAAAAATATGATATTTTACAGTATTCTGTTTATAAATTTTTATAAAAATATATGAGGAAATAATAAATAAAAATGCTGTCAAAAAAATATCTATCAAGGCTACATAATCAACAAATCTAAAATCAATAATATTAACCAAATTCAATTGTAAGGAAGAATTTTTTATTATAGATTTAATCAAGAAATTATTAAAAAAAAACATAATGCCGAGGGAAATATATCCGGCAAAAAAATTTATTTTAGCAAATGAACTCTTAGATCTTTCAAGACTTTTAATAATAGCAATATAGCTTATATAAATAAGCAAAACATTGGCAAAAAAATCCCCCAAAGAATGGAATGTATTAAAAAAAGTAGTAATAGCATAATACTTCGCAGAAAATAAATTAAGCGAATACAAATTCTGTGGAAAACGATATTTAATAGAAAGGATTCGGAAAATAAAAGCAATAATAATAAAAATAAACACAAATATTTTTTTATCCTTTTCTATTAAAAAAAACAAAAACTTCAATAAAAATAAACTCAGATATAAAATGGATATCAAATATAGCAGTGAAGGGAGTACATAATCCTCAGTTATTATAGTACCATGCGGAATGAGGCACATAATAATATCACCTTCTTTATCACGTATCTTAAATGAATTACTTACAATAAAACTACTAATTTTTACATTTGGAGGCAAGCCATAATCCTTCTGATACTCATCTTTAAGATATTTATTATTAAATGGATAGGTATTTTTTATCTTTATAAGACCTACAATCTTATAGTAGCCAACCTGTTTAATTCTTATCTCATACCAAGCATTAGGGAATTTATGAATAATATCGTTAAAATTATTCTCGTCATATAATCTTTTTATAGGTATTGAATTGTCTGACCAAAATACCAAAGTATCATTTTTAAAAATCAAAAAGCCTAAACCGCTTTCCGCAAGCCTATTATAATCATAATTCACAAATAAAAGTGAATTTGAAGTAGTAAATCTATCAGATTTAAGGCTATCGGATATATCATTCAAAACTTTTTCAATTTGCACCTCTTTCTTATGCAATACCTCTTGAAAATGAACTATCTTATTAGTATCAACCTTTCTTTGCGCTGTAAAAAAAGGATTTTCAAGAATCATTCCTATCAAATAAGCAATCAATGCAATAACAAGATATTTAAGAAAATCAAAATAGTCTTTCATAATTAGCTGTTAATGATGATATTTTTTACCCTTTATTATTGATAGAGCTCTATATATCTGTTCCATTGCAATAATCCGAACTAAATCGTGCGGAAAAGTCATCTTTGATAAAGCTATCTGTGCATACTCTTTTTTTATAGCAACATCAAAACCATAAGCACCTGCAATGACAAAACACAATGTTTTTACTGAATTTAATATTTGTCTATCAATAAAGCTGGCAAATTCATAAGAAGTATATTCCTTACCTTGTTCGTCAAATAAATAAATTTGCGAACATTTTTTAAACTCTTTTTTTAATAGCTCTGCTTCTTTACGTTTTAAAATTTCATAATTTTTTTTAGATATTCTAACGTCTGGTAATTGAACCAAGTCAAACTCTATCAATTGATTTATAACTTTTGAAAAATGATTTACACCTTCTTTGATAAAGCTAAATTTAGGTTTACCTATACAAATCAGTTTTATTTTCATTTTTACAATATAATAATCTAAAAAGTAAAGCAAATTTAGCAAAATGCAATGTTTAAAATAAATAAAAATTTTTTAACTCAACAAGCAATGACAAATGTCGTTCCAAAACAATTTTATTAGAACTGAAAATAAATAAACGGATGGATATGCCAATTACCAATAAAAAATATACACCAAAGAATAAAATAAACTACAAAGAAACGAATAAACCAGGGTAAATGTATCAATAAGTTGTCCAAAGACTGTCCTTTTTCAAACAAATCTATTATAACCACAATGCCTATTAACAAAAAATTTAAAATCAATGATTTATGATCAAAATTTAGTGTAAAAGTTGGGATTAACATACGTTTAAATAAAATAAAAAACTCATTTATGTCATTAGACCGAAATACTAACCAAAGCAACATAACTATCATAAATACAAGTATTTGTCTAATAAACAAAAAATTTTTTTTTCTAAAAATAGCTCTCAAATTATTTGATAAAGCTTTTCTTATCAGAGCTTCAATTATATATAACATACCAAAAGAGGCACCCCAAATTACAAAAGTCCAATTAGCACCATGCCATAATCCACTAAGCAAAAAAGTTAAAAATACTGCCAAAATCCAACGCATAAAAGAACGCCTATTTCCACCAAGTGGAATATATACATAATCTCTAAACCAAGTAGAAAGAGATATATGCCATCTATGCCAAAAATTACGTATAGAAGTTGCAAAATATGGCTGACGGAAATTTAGCATAAGCTCAAATCCCATCATTTTTGCAAGTCCACGTGCTATTGCTGTATAGCCAGCAAAATCACCGTATATCTGAAAACTAAAAAAAAATATAGATACAATTATCTGTATCCCCCTATAATGACCAGGATTAGCAAATACTTCATCTACAAATGGAGCAAGATTATCAGCCACTACCACTTTTAAAAAATATCCCCATAATACTAAATACATACCTTTTTCAAATTCCTGCGGAATTATTTTAATTTTACTTTGTATTTGTGGCAGTAAATTTTCTGCTCTTTCAATTGGTCCTGCTACCAATTGCGGAAAAAACGAAACATATACTGAAAAATTAACTAAATTATGCTCTGCCTTTATCCTTCGCCTATATACATCTATAGTATATCCCATAGTCTGAAATGTATAAAAAGAAATCCCTACCGGCAATAAAAAATTTAATAAATGTAAGTGATGATGTATAGAAAAATAAGGTAAAATACTATTTATCGTTCTTAGAAAAAAATCGGCATATTTAAAAGTAAATAACAAAGAAAGGTTTACAAATAAACTAAGAAATAAAAAAAAATTCCGTACTTTTTCGTTATTACTCTTATCTATCTGCTTTGCTGCAAAAAAGTCTGTAAGTGTGGAAATTATTATTAAAATTAAATAATATGGATTCCACCATCCATAAAAAAAATAACTACCCAAAAGTAGCCATATTCTTTTGCTTCTATCTTTAAGGAAATAATAAATCGGATAAAATATTAAAAAAAAGACTATAAAAACTAAGGAATTAAAAGTCATATTATCAAGCGATTATTTACAATTTTATGTCCTTCGTGCTCCAACAAAAATTTTTTAATATAAACACCAGAAGAATAACCTTTTAAATAATAATTTTTACCTATCACCCTATGACAAGGTATTAAAATAGGTAATGGATTAACTCTATTAGCATTAGCAACTGCTCTGACAAAATTTTTATTTCCCAAAGCCACTGCTAAATCATAATAACTTCTGACTTGTCCAAAAGGTATATGCAATAATAAATCCCATACTTTCCTCTGGAAATCTGTACCATTGATCAAGAGTGGACAGTCAAAAATTTCTCTTTCTTTTGCAAAATACTCCAAAACCTGCCTTTTACATTCCAATAATAAATCTGAACTTGTATATATAATACCAGTACGTATAAATTTTAAAGCTATCAATTTTCTGTGCTGCTCATATAATGTTATAAATCCGACAGGGGTCTTAAAACTAAGATAGTTCATATATTTCTATGACTTTACCGCAATAGTCTCTATTTCTATTAAAGCACCCAGAGGCAATTTAGCAACCTGAAAAGCAGCACGAGCAGGTGCATTTTCGCCATAATAACGAGCATAAACTTCATTCATAGGAGCAAAATCGTTGATATCAGCTAAAAATACTGTACTTTTAACGACATCTGCATAAGAATATCCCGCAGCCTCTAAGATTGCACCAATATTTTTTAACACCTGTTCTGTTTGCTCTTTTATGCCTCCTTGAACTAATTTACCTGTTTGAGGGTCAATAGCAATTTGCCCTGAAATAAAAAGCATCCCATTTACCTCTACGGCTTGGCTGTATGGTCCTATTGCAGCAGGTGCATTAGGTGTGCTAATAATCTTTTTCATATACTTTTTTGCCTATTAAAAAAACAAATATTTTATTTATTTCCAAATCTTTTATAAAGTTTAAACTAAAAAGGCAAGTGTATATAAGCCAAATCTTAGCTTAATTTAAATAACTGTTTATACTCTTTATGGAGCTCATCAGCATAGTCTTCAGTAAACTCATATCCCAAAAATATTCCTGTCTCAAAAAGCTGTTTAAGAGAACCTTCAATTTCATAAGCCATAAATTTATCTGAATTAAGCCATAAATCTTTATTTATGATTTCATTAACTTCCTCGGAGTGCTCCCTCCCTATGGAATAAGCATATAAAAGATTACTAAAAGCAAAAAGTATATATGGACTATGGGTAGTAATTATCACTTGTGAAGGTAATGAATTAAAAATCAATGCAATAAATTCTGCTATATATTTCTGCTCTCTTGGATCCAAAAACTGCTCAGGCTCCTCTATTACAAAAAATATCGGTTTCCTATCTAACATTTTAAACAAAAGCAAATGTAAAAGCCAAACTAAACTCTGCTGCGCAGAAGAAGCAAAATTTAATCTTACATAACTCTGCTGATTATAAAAAAGCTTTTCACCTATTTTATCAACAATTAAATTACTCTTTAATAATTTGCTTATAATATTTTTAGCATATAGATATTTTTGCTTAAACATCTCATCTACCTCATTGCTGCCTATAAATTTTTCATAAAGGACATCCAAAGAAAAAGAAAAACTATGCTTTAAAGAATCAATCTGAGAATGTAGCTTATATAGCAAATAATTAGTCTTTTCATAATCTTCTTGCGAAACTTTCAACATAGAAAGGGCTGGCAATGCATTACGGTTTGAAGGAAAATAATATAATTCTTGCTCCGAGCCAAATACCTCGTTTATTCTATCGGAAAGCTCCTGCATAAACTTTTTTTTCTCCTCTGTAATATCTTTGCCTTGTTCTCGCAGTGAAGATAAACTTTTAAAGAAATTCTTTAAATCTATAACAAAACGGTCAAAAATGTCAATCTTAAAAGCCTCATAAAAATTAAAATCAACATATTTACCTTTAAGGGTGATAGTAATCTGATATTCATCACCAAAAAAATAATGCATCTCTATATTATTCTGTCCAAATGTAGGACCAAAAAGCTTAAGAAATTTACTTCTCATTAAACGATTAAAAGAAGAGATGGAGAGATCTGAATTCCTTGACCATATAGCAGTATTAAGAAAATTAAATAATTCTGTTCTAAAGCTCTTAAAATAATACACTACTTTTGCCAAAGTACTCTTCCCATTTACATTCTTTCCACTAAAAATCATAAAATCTTTAAGCGGAAGCTCTATATCTTTTAAAACTCCAAATTCTTTTATTACTATTTTTTCCATAATTCTATAATTCTAAAATTTCTAACTTGGATAAAATTAACCAATTTTATATAAAAAAGAAATATTTTTTTATTAAATGTCTAAAAACTTTTATGAAAATCTCCCTCTTTTTGATAAATAGCTTTTTATTCGAAAAAATACGCGAAACACGTATTAAATTACGTAATACACGTATTGACAGTTCTCTCCCGCAAGCATAAATTTGTATATAGAAACCCAAAAAATAATGCCTATGAAAAAGTTAGCATTTCTTCTATTAACATTTCTGGTTAGTACCCTAAGCTTTGCCCAAACACAAAATTTCTACATTACAGGGTACGCATTAATTGAAAAAAACGGTACTGTACAAGGTGCTCCTTATGCAGTAATAGCCCACTATGACAATCAAACTTTCTATGCATACCCAAACGCTGAAAGTGGATTATACACTATCGAATTGACCAACATAACACCTGAAATAGGATACAACTTCTCTGTAAATGTCACTTATGACGATACTGTATGCAATTACCACTGGCAAAATACAGCTGTATTCCACTGGAATAATAGTAACAATCAATGGGAGGATACAGTAGAATTAGAAGAATTTCATTATAGCTGTACCGATAATTTTTACTTTGTATGGACCTACAATGAAGAAGATTTCCATACTATCAATTTCCATATATTCACCAATCCTGCTATTGATAATGTAAATATTGACTTCGGAGATGGAAATACTCAACAAATAGATAATCAAGAAGAAATAATCTCCCATACATATCAACAAGAAGGAGAATATGATGTTACTTTAACCGGTACATTCCAAAATAATACAATCTCTTATACTCAAAAAGTATTTGTATATAATATGGAAGAACCACCTATCGATTGCGATGCCGATTTTGGATATTATATTGATAGCATAACGACAGATGGCTACTACGTACAATTCCTTAACTTCTCCGATGCAATGAACGGAATTGAAGGAGCTACCTTTGAATGGAACTTTGGAGATGAAACAACATCTAATGAGTTTGAACCTATACATTTCTACTCAGAACCCGGAGAATATTGGGTAAGCCTTAGAATGAACACTCCAAATTGCTCCGATACTATTCAATTACCTGTATGGGTAGATAATTATGACAGCTTATGGGTTGGCGACGATTATCAAGATTGCGAAGCTATATTTGCGCCAGTTCCATACTATGATAACACTCTATCGGGTTATCCTGTACAATTCATAAATCTTTCTTGGCCAGGTATCGATGCCGATATTCAAGCAGTATTCTGGGATTTCGGAGACGGCAGCTATTCTAACGAAGTTTCTCCTGTACATGTATATCAAGATACCGGAGAATACGACGTACATTTAGCTATTGAAACAAATCACGGTTGTATGAGCGAATTTGATATGAATATACAAGTCACAGAATTCCAAGATACATCTTGGGTACTATTTTATCCAAACCTCGATACTTCCGGAGGCAAAGGCATAAAAGTAAAATTCCATGATCTATCTGGTAAAGGTGTCACTGGTATATGGGACTTTGGTGATGCAAAAGGACAAACAAAAGGCTCTGGCGTCGTATATCATACATACGCTAATGAAGGACAATATACTGTAACACTAACAGACACTCGCACAGGAGACGTCTTTGGTATGGATATCAATGTTTCACCAGATAATATTGAAATCCTAAGAACTTTCACAAGAGAAGGCGAAAGTTCTCCAAGTAAAGTAAAAACAACACTATTATCAAATATACTGAAAGTTTATCCAAATCCTGCTAATGAAATTCTGAACATTATATCTCCAACTAAGGAAACTGCAACACTGAATATTTATTCAACTAACGGAACTCTTATAAAGAATTTAACAATAAATGCACAAAAAACATCTATTGATATATCAGATTTACCACAAGGCATATATACTTTGAAATTACAAACAAACAAAGGTGTATATACTACTAAGTTTGTTAAATAAGCAGCACGGGGCTTTCTGAACCTCTATATCATGGTTCAGGAAGCCTTTTCCCTTTTTTATTTTAAACTCTCCCAAATTGTTTTTTAAAAAAAGATTTCTTATCTTTGACAAAGTAAAAAAAATAAAAAAACTATGCCTATGAGACGATTATTTCTTATTTTTATGGGAATGGTTTTGGCAATATCTTTAAATGCCCAAAACCTTGTTTTATCTGTCAATAATTATGAAAACGGACAGCTGAAAAAAATTGCGAAGATTAACAAAACACATCCTGCTCCAAACACTGTTTTTAATAGAGCTGCTATTTTAACAGAAGACTTTGAAAGTGGCTCACTACCAACAGGTTGGACACAAGAATATGTTAATGGAACAGTAGATTGGACTTTTGATCAAGCTGGCGGAGAGTATGGACATCCCAGCAGTGCACATGGAGGTTCATATAATGCCTTATTTTTCTATGGCTCTTATGATGGTTATACTACAAAGTTAGTTACACCTGCATTAGATTTATCTGCTGGGAATTATGTAGTTAGCTACTGGTTAGCTATGAATGACTGGGCTGGCGACGTAGATGAATTCCACTTATACTATAAAGAAGGTCCATCTGGTGCTTGGAATGAAATAACTGAGGCTGCTCAAACAAGTGCAATTTCGGACTGGACAAAATTCACATTCCAAATTCCTTCTACAAACTCAGAAGTTTATTTAGCTTTTGAAGGGGTCGCTAAGTATGGATACGGCGTTTGTTTAGATGATATATCTGTCTTTCAACAATATCCTAATGACTTAACAGTTTCAAAAACATATCCCCCTGTAGCTCTTACAAATGACATTATCAATCCTAAAATTTATGTAGAAAATATCGGTATAAATACACAAAACGATTTTGATGTTTTAGTATTCATTGATAATGGAACAGATACTCTCTATAAAGATACTTTAAATGTAACAGGAGCTAATCTAAGTACTGATGCAGATGCTGCTTATATTATGAACAAATCATGGACACCTACACAAACAGGTACATATACGATAACAGGAATTGTTTCATTATCAGGCGATCAAGATAATACTAATGATACTCTTAGAGAAACTTTGACAGTTGTAGAAGGTATTCCTTATCAGCACGGCTATGCATATAACTATGATGGTTATTCACCTTCTGGAGAGATGACCGACCATACAGTAAAAAATGATGTCACCACAGGAGTATTAGAAGATATGTTGCTACCAACTACTAACGATTTGCCATTAGCAGCTGATTATATAAATGGTAAAATATACGTTGTAGATTATACAGGAGGATATTATTTTGTAAATGGTGATGGTAATTTCTATCAATTAGGGACATTACCAGGTT
>CAZWVR010000057.1:0-16138 GCA_964637235.1 uncultured Bacteroidales bacterium
AGGTAGAGGTCTGGAGGTAGAGGCAAGGCCTCTACCTGTGTGATTAAATTTATTAAAATAAATTAGATGTTTAAGAATATAGAGGGTAAAATATATAAAGGGTCTAAAATTTTAGGAAATAAAATTGGTCTAGATTTGCCGTATTTTATTAAAAATGGTTTTTGGGTAATGATGAGGCAGGTGGTTGGTTCTATCGGAGGTCTCTTGCTTTCGGTTGTTTTTGCGAGATTAGCAACACAGGAAGTGTTTGGACAATATCAATTTGTATTGTCAATTTTGTCTATTGTTTCTATTCTATCTATTCCAGGCTTAAATACAGCTTTAGTCCGTTCTGTTGCTAGGGGGTATGATGGTGATTATAGAAAAGTTGTTAGAATTAGTTTTCTGTGGAGCTTATTGGGAATTCCCGTACTTTTGGGTGTCGGAGGCTATTATTATCTATATCAAAGTCACCCACTGGGAATAGCTTTAATGATTTCCTCAATATTTTTTCCCTTTTTTTATGCACCTAATACCTGGGATAGTTTTTTGCAAGGGAAGAGTAGATTCGATGTTTCTGCCAAATACAGTTCTATTCAAATAGCCATAAACACAGTTGCCACCATAGGAATCATTTTTTTTAGTAGAGATAATTTAATTCCAATAATAATAGTCTATTTGATTTCATATACATTTTTTAATGGATATTATTTTTGGAAAAGTTCAAGATATATTAGTAATAATAAGAAAAGTAAAGATGTCGTTAAGTATGGTTGGTTTTTGACGAAGGTAGGTGCTGCTGGGTTGTTAATTGATTATATAGACCGTATTATTCTAGGTGTAGTTAATATAAAAATATTAGCCATTTATGCAGTAGCACTTAATCTAATTGTTGCTATAAAAAATGTTATAAAAGGTTTATTTGCACTTACTTTTCCTAAATTCTCTAAGACAAACGCAAAACCATCAAGAAAAAATTGGTTTGTTGTAATGGTGTTTGCCCTATCCGTGACATTGGCGGTATATATGTCTGCAGATAATATTATTATACTATTATTTACAGAAAATTATAGGGAGGCTATACCACTCCTTAAGGAAGGATCGTTTTTGATAATATTTTTTATGATAAATAGCTTATTCGGGTTTAGAACATTTTCCGGTAAATATAAAAAGAAAATTTATGGAGTGAATTTATTGGCGCCTTTAATTACTATAGTGTTGTCCTTCCTTGTTCTATTTGTAACTAAGGATTTATTTTTATTTGTTCTTGCAAAATTGTATTTAAGACAAATATTAAATTTATCTTTTTTTATTTTTCTTAAAGATCTTTAATAATTCTTAGGTATTTTTTTGCTGCATGTTCAAGTGTATAGGAACTATCAAGATAGCTATTGTGAGCAGATTTACGAAAATTAATATAATTTATTCTGGGCATAGCTATTATTTTTTCGAGATATTTTTTCCAGGCTAGTTTCGTCTCGCAAAGATAGCCATTATAATCGTGGATAATAAAGTGTTTATTATCACCAATATTGCTTGCTAATGTCGGAACGCCACAAGATAAATATTGTTTTAATTTAAATGCAGACTTACCTCGATTCATTTCAGTATCCAAAAGAGGCATAATTCCAACATCGAATGAGCAAATTTGCCATTGCGTTTTTTGTTCGTTTTCCCAGTCTATATTTAAGGGTGCATATATTTGAATGTTTTTGTTATCTGCAAAATAAGTAGTTATTTCAAGAATGTCTTTTTTAGTCCCTAGTCCTAATAATGATAGACGTAGGGGGTGGCTTATTTTTTTAATTATTGGAAAAAAAATTTTAAATAAGTTTTCACGATGAACTTTGTACATCCCAATCCATCCTATGGTAAAGATAGTATTATTTCTTTCAAATTGTATGTTGTGCACATCTGGGACGGGCGTAGTTATTATATGTATATTTTTATTAAATTTTTGTGCATAGTTAAATAAATTTTCTGAAGCAACAACGACATGAGAAACTTGTTTCATGAAAGATTCGATAATGGAAGGGTCTTTTATGATATACATTGCATCATCAATATCATAGATAGTTTTTGTTGATTGTTTTATAATCCAGAATATTAATTTTTGATAACCACTCGGATCACATATTTTTTGAACAATATAAACATCTTCCTTGTTAATTTTTAAAAGAACTTTATATAGAAGAATAAGAAATGGAAAAAAAGACTTCCAATGAGGCATGTAGAATTTTGTTTTAACATTAGAGATGTTTTGAATTTTTTTAAATAAATGTTTACCTCGATAACGTAGGCTAGGCGCTACCTTCGAATATGCAAAATAATGTATAGTCATACAATTAAGTTATTTTTTAAATATAAATAAATATCCAGTTGTGTATTTGTTTAAAATTTTGTTATTTTTAATAATTTTTAGGTTGTCTAATTTTTGCACTAAATCTAGTATAGGATAAGTTAAATATCCCAATAGTCTAAATGGTAGGAGCAGAGATTTATTAAATGTTTTTAGCATATCGCTTAAAACTGTGAAATAATTTCCCACAAGATAAATTTTTTCGATTTTAAAACCCATATCCCTAGTCATGCTAATCCATTTATCTTTAGTCCATCTTTGATAATCATATGGGTCTCCATGAACAGGGTATAGAAACGGCATAGAGACAATAAAATAGCCACTCTTTTCTAAAACTCTATAGCATTCTTTAATCCCTTGCTCTGAATTTTTAACATGTTCAAATAATTCAGTTGCTTTTACAGTATCAAAACTTTTATTCTTGAACTGCATTTTTTCTACATTGCAGATTACATCAGGTTTTAGTTCTGGAGTAATATCAGCAAAGATCCACTTGTCAGTTTTGGGTGGAATAAATTTACCGCGTTTTCTTCCACCGCCAATATCCAAAACAGTGCCTTGAAAATATTTAGTATTTTTGTTAAGGTATTTATCTAATAATTTTCTACGATAAGTTGTTCCTAGGTAATATTGCAAAAAAAATGGTAATTGCATAAAGTTTATAAAATTATATTTAATTAGTAGACCTTTTTAACTCCTTGGCTGGAACACCAACAAGAGTAATATTTTTTTTCGGAAATTTTTAGTGACCACAGCGTTTGCACCAATCTTAGTATTTTCTTCAACTATTATGTCTCCTAGTACTTTTGCTCCAGCACCAATAAAAACGCCGTTATTAATAATTGGGCATAAAGTATTTTTCATATTATTTCCTATAGTCACCCCCTGCATTATAGTTACATCGTTACCTATTTTTGCATTTGGGTTAATTATTATTTCGCCATGATGATATATTCTTAAATTATAGCCAAAACTTAAATCAAGAGGTAGATAAATTCCATATTTAACCATCATTCTTCTATATATAAAAATAAGAATAATTTTAATGGGACTAAAAATTTTTGGAGTTTCATTTATAAATCTGTTCCATAAAACCATTTTCATTCCAGGATTTTGGCGAAGACGATGTATCTTTTGGATAAAAGATTTAGATTTATTTGTATTGGTAAAAGAATGTAGATCTTTTTTGAATTTTGAGTACATATAAATTTAGTTAGGAAAATAATTTAACATACAACAACAAATAAACAATTTTCAACAAATATTATAAAAAAACAAATATAAAATATTAATAAAAATGTGTTAGTGTTATAGCAATTAACATTTATGTTATAAATTCTTTAAATTTCAATTTGTCATTTATTTTTAAAATTTGAGTAATAATTGAAATTCCCCATAAGAACATCACAGTTCCATGAATATCTGGCTCATTTAATCCTTTTGTTATTTTTGCTCCATAATAAACATCATTAGCCTTATTTTTGTAGAATGAAAATCCTCCAATATTTGGAAAATAGTATTGTCTGTATAATTTTATTCTATTATAGCAAAATTGTCTAATTTCCATGTATCGATAGGTACTCTTTGTTAATTCATTCGCATATTTTAATACATATATTATATTAAAATTGTCACAAGCATGAGAGTCATTTGTTACAGACAAACAAGTGTCGATAAGTTTTTTGGGATAATTAAAATCTGTTTTATTAACAGCTTTGAGGCCCGTTATTATTTTCATTGCGCCATTTATTTTTTGTTGAATACTTGTGTGTCCCTCATACCAGCAGCCATCTATTTTGTGTTGTAGACTGTTTATCCAATTTATAGAAAAATTAATCAAATCATCTTTATTGTCTAATTCGCTATTAGCTAAAAAGAATAAAAGATGGCTAAAATGACTTCCCGCTCCCCATGGGTTGTGCCATTCTAGTTTTCTTAGGTATTTTGCTATATTTTTTTTTGTTTGTGGAAAGTTCACAAACAGAGTATTTGGTTTTTGGTTAAGTAGATTCAATGCGGAAATGCTTTGTCTAGTTTCAGCAGTCTTCGTTTGTTGACCACTAATGTTATTAAGATTTACATTCTTTATAGCTGAAATAATGTTTATTAGGCTAGATTTTTTGTGTATCAACGGGTCAAAAAAGAACCCCTTGTCATCTTGAAATGATTTTATAAATTTCGACATAGAATCTCTCCTCTTCGTGGGCAGTCGTTCCAATAGACCAAGCGTATAATATATTTTTACTGCGAATACAGTATTTCCCAATCCCCAATTTGTGGAATGGTTTTGAAGGTCATTAGACAAAGAATAGCGAAAAAAACCTGGTTTGGCCTCTTCTTGTAGTAAATCAAGAAAGTAAGGAACTTTATTTTTTAATTGATAAAGCCAGTCTATTTCTTCCATATAATATTAGTTATGGTAATTAAGGCGGTTTGTATTTTATGGCGTAGTATTAGCATATTCATATATATAAATAATATTTTTTTCGAAGGTGTTATTTCCTTTGGGAAATATTTTTTATTAATATGTATATTACGAATAAATTTTAAATAAGATTTACTGATTAAAGCTATGTTATATTTGGGCAGTCTTTTTTTATAATCAAAATAATTTTTTACAACCAGATTTATTTTTTCAATAGCTTCTTTGGGGGTGTTAAAAATTTCCCCACCTTTTTTTATTAATTCTGGATGACCACCATCATTTAAAACTACAGCAGGTAATCCACAGGACAAAGCTTCTATTAAAGAGTTTGAACAAGGGTCATTTTTGCTGGCTGTTATAAAAATATCAGATTTCTTTAATTTCCGCGCTAATTTTTGAGAGGAGAGAGGTTTAATATATTTGATATTTTTAAATTTAATAGGTGAATTTCCGATAAATGTGAAATTATATTTTTTAAAATCTAAATTTTCATCTAGATATTTATAGGTATCAAAACCCTTGTTTATATTTGCAGACCAGCTTGTGGCTATTAAATTTATTTTTTTAGATCGGTTCAGTTCAGTCTTGTCACTTGTGTTAAATATTAAATTATTTGGAGCATTTGGAATTATAGTTTTATTTTTTGAATGTATATTAAATAGTTGTTTATTTTTATTCGAAGACCATTGGGATTGAAATATAATTCCATCGGAAAAAATATAATTAAATAAATATATTATTCTATCAATCAGAACATCTCTATCCCTAATAAGTGATATTGGTCCGTCTACACGATATATGATTATTTTTTTTGGATATTTTCTTTTAAGTTGGTATATTTGCTTGAATAGATATTCAGCTCTGAAAGGGTAGCTATTAAATAAGATAATATCAGCATCTTCTAGGCTATTTGTGTAGACATTAAATTCTATAAATTTTTCACGCAATGCCTTCAAAAATTGATTTCCTCCACCCCAAGGTCCATTCTGGAATTTGAATAGTATATGTATCTTCATGTTAAATATTGGTTATTAAGATTGATAAAAGATTGCTATAATAATTTTTTATATATCTTGTGGTAATATTGTTGAGTTATTTTATTAATTTCATATGCTTTTATTTTTTTCGACATTTCTTGTCTTAGGAATTTATACTTTGATTCATTTTTAAATAAGTTGATGGCGGCGCTAGAAATGGAAGCAAAGTCTTCATTGTTGACCAAAAATCCTATTTTTTTTGAGAGTATCAAATCGGGGACCATGCCAACCTTGGTGGAAATTAGAGGTATTCCAGTTGCCATAGCTTCTAGAAGAGCTTTCGGCCCCCCTTCTTCACGGGATGCAATAATATATAAATCTATAACTTTAAAATAGGTAGCGACATCCCCAGCCCTTTTAAGATATACATGGGTATAGGGTATTCCAGCTTTCTGTAATCTATTTATAACATAACCTCTTGCTGGGCCAGTAAGCATAATATGAATATCTATTTTTTTAGCTATTTTTTCTACCGCATCACAAAAAACATCAGGACCTTTAATTAATTTTGGGGATGTTCCCATTCCCCAACCATCACCATCTTTTTGGAACGAGCCTATTATTTTTTTATTTAGCGGTAAATTTAATTTTTTTCTAAGTATTTTCTTTTTTTGTGCTGTTATTGGGTAGAATTCATTTAAATTAACTCCAAGTGGTATCAATATGATTTTATTTTTATCTAATCCATGAGCAATTAATTTCTTTTTAGTAATTTCGCTTGCTGTGTGAACATAATTTACAATATTATTTAATTTTGGAATTTTAGTGATTCTATCTTTGTCTGTGTCAACTATATGAAACCAGGTTAGAATAATTTTATTAGATTTTGATATTTTTGCGATGCCCTTATTATTAATAAATGTATTGGCGGACATAAAATGGAGTATTTTATTTCTAGCGCCGATATGGGTGATAGAAATTTTAAAAGATATTTTATCTTTCAAATATTTTTGTATATTTTTACTGTCCTCATTAATTGACCAATTAACAGATTCGGTAATCAAGATTACTTTTTTAGAGGTGATAAAATTTGTACAAATATCATATGCGAATTTAATAATTAACTTTAATTTATTTACTTGATCTGACAATCGCATACAATTCTCCAAATTTAATATAATAACTTTCTATTTTTAATCCAGCTTTATTTATTTCTTCCTTAAAATTTTTCTCTGTGTATTCAATAAAGTGAGTAGGATCAAGCCTGTATTCCATCTCAATTTCTTTTTTATAAATCGATAACCAATCCCTAGTAATTAATGGTACCCGAATAAGTATTTTAGGGGCTATTTTTTTAATTTTTTCTAAGAAAATAATCCTATCGTCTATATGCTCCAATACGTTTGATAATATGATTATATCAAACTGCTCATTAAAATCAAATATCATAGCATCACCAATTATGTATCTTAAGTTAGTGTTAGCATATTTTTTTTGGGCCGCAAGAACATTATTTTTGTCAATATCTATACCCACAACGATTTTAGCTTTTTTAGAGACATCATAAGATACAGAACCATTACCACAGCCGATATCCAAAACTTTATCAAAAGTGGAAGTATTAGTTGCAAAAAAATTATGGTATTTTAGAATTTTATGTTTAGGATGAATTCCATTATGTAATCTGACAACCAGTGAACTAATAGCTTTGTAAGAAAAATTATTTAACCAAATAAAAATTTTTAATAATAATTTATTCATCTTTCTTGAAAATTAATAATATAGAATGACTTGCAAATGGAGCTGTAATATGTGAAATAACAAAACCAATTCCCTGCAGGAATATATTTTGTGAGTCATATAATTTTTGCAAAAATGATTTTGTTATTGCAATTTCGTCTTTCAATCCTTTCAGACCATCGAAAGGGATTTTTTGTATTAATTTAAAGTTTAAGTTTGCTAAATCTTTTTGTACATTTTTATTGTTTAATGCAAATTGATAAAAATTATTTTGATCAAAATCATTAGGGTTGAATAAGGGGTATTTTTTAAATTTTGCTTTTAATCTTCTTAAGGGAGACATGTAAGGGAAAGTAAGGAATAAATAACCACCTGGTTTTATAACTCGGTACATTTCATTGATTATATTATTATAACCATTAAAAAAATGCTCAATAACACCTAATGACCAATAGCCATCAAAATAATTATCGGGAAAATTAATATCCCTGACATCTCCAGATGTTATTTTAAGACTGGGCATACAGGCGTTTATTTTTGACACAGTCTTATTGGCATAGTCTATCCCATAGGCATTATAGCCAGTCTTTTCTAAAGAATAAACAAATTGTCCTTTGCCACAACCACCTTCTAATATTTTTTTCGTCTTGCTTGGTTTTAAAAATCGTTTGGTTGTTTTTGAAACGAATCTATCATTTTTTCCTGTTTTAATAGATTTTTTTAAATCTTTATCATTCCAATGTTGATCCCAAAATTTAGAGGTTGCCTTTTTGTTAACAAAGATTAATCTTTTCTTTTCTTGATCAAAGTATTTTGATGGATAATTATTTTTCATTTAATTTATACAAATTAATTTCTTTTTCAATGATTTTTTTTAAGTTGTAATTTTGAACGATATATTTTCTAGCATTTTGTCTAATTTTTTCTTGTAATGTGCTATCTTCTCTTAATTTTATTATAGCATTTCTTATTGATTTAGACGAGGTATCACAGAGATAACCATTTTCTTTGTGTGTTATTACATTATTAATGCCCTTTACATCCGTGGCTATTACCGGCAGTCCACAGCTCATTGCCTCAAGTATTGTTTTTGGATTGCCTTCGTAAATAGATGGTTGAATATAGATGTCTGCATTGTTATAAAATTTAGGTAATTGAGAATTCGGAATTTTGTCAATAATTTTGATAGTTAAATTATATTTCTTTCGTAATTTTAGTATGTTTTGCTTTAATAATCCAGTACCGACGATAATAAGTTTGATATTTTTTAGTCCTTTCAAAGCCTTTACCAGATTTATGATATTTTTTTCTGGGTGGAGTCTTCCAACAAAAAACAACCTAAGTGTATCATCTATTGAAGTAGTATTTTTAGCGTAGCTAAATATTTTAGTATTTATTCCATTGGGTATAATGTTCATACTTGTGATGGCATATTTTTTTTGTAAATATTTTTTTTGTTCCATAGTTGTTACGATAGATATGTTTGAAAATTTATAACTCGTATATTCTAGTAGTCCGATTATTTTTTTTATAACTATATTTTTTCCAATAAAAAATAAGCTTTCTGTATAACCAGTTCTGAGGATAAGTTTTTTATTAAATAATATTTTTATCAAAATGGCCGTCCAACTTCCTATCATTTGATTTGTTTTAACAAAGCTTGTTTTTTTGAGTTGTTTTTTATAGGTAAGTGGGATGATAAGAGAATAGAACAAATTATTAAGGTTATATTTTTTAGGTAAAATAATTATGCTAGAGGGTAGTTTATCTTGAAATTTAGCATCATCTTTTCCATAGGTAATAAAGTAAATTCTATCAAAATAAGTTAATAGAATTTTATAAATATCTAATTCTCTATCAATACTTCCATTTTTAACCCAGTCCTCAAGGGATGTGTTATAAGTAAAGACAAGCGTTAATATTTTCATTTTGGCATTTTTTTATTTATTAGGAGTTGCTTTACCTTATATGGTATAAGCAAAATAAGCAATGACCTTAAAACATACCAGAGGTATATTTTTTTGTAGTCATATTTAAAAATGGCTAGTAGTCGACCCTTGATGGCAAACCATTCTTGTTGATGGGGATTTTTTAATGAAATACTTTGATTGTTTATTCTGTATAGTAGAGATACTCTTGGCAAGTTGCCAAGATTGAAGCCTTTGCCAACAACTCTTAGTATAAATTCATAATCTTGAGCTTTTTTAATTTTTGTATTATATAGATTTTTAAAAACTTTTTTGGTTCCAAAAAAAGTACTATGTATTAAGAAATTTCCTTTAATAAGTTGTTTTCGAATGTCTTTTTTTAGAAGTATTTTCTTTTCTGTTGTTTTTTTTCCCTTACTATCAATTATTGCATAGTCTGAAGTAATTATATCATAATGATTATTTTTTAGATAGGAGATTTGTTCAGTAAGGCGATGTGGAAGTGAAATATCATCACTATCCATTCTGGCGATAAATAAGCCTCGAGCTTTTTTTATTCCTATATTTAATGACTTTGTTAAACCAACATTTTTTTTGTTCTTTAGCAAAACAATTCGAGCATCTTTTTGGGCATAGTTCTTAAGAATAGAACTGGTTTGTTTATTGGAGGAATCATTAATAATAATAAATTCAAAATTTGTAAAAGTTTGATTAATAATACTTTTAATGGACTGGTGTAAATAAAGAGATTGTTCATTATACATAGACATTAAAACTGATATTTCTGGTTTTGTGATCATATGTGTAATAGATATTTATAAATTTGTATAATAAAAAGATTTAAAAATAAAATGTCTATAATTATACCAGTTACTATGGTATAAATAATAATTTTATTTTTTATGGAAGTCACTTGAAATACATTTTTATTTTTTTTCGAGAGAAAAATAAATTTATTTATTTGAGGGAAGATAACATATAAAATGGTTATTAATATAATAATAAGTAAGGAGATGATGAATTTTAATTGATTAAAGGTTAGATAAGAATAGCCAAGGATATTATTTTGTAGTATCCCAGAAATATTTAAAGTATCAGTTGATTCTTTCTGAAGTTCTTTTCGATTAATTTTAAATCCTGAATGGCTTAATAAGACCTTTGCTTTAGTTATTTGGAGGAGGAAAGGTGTATTATGGGGTTTATTTGCAATGTCTTTTAAAACGATGTAACTTTTATTATTAAACTGACCTTTTGTAGTATAAATTAATTTTGCAACAATATTTTTATTATCATCAGTAACAAATTCACTAACTATAACTTTATTATTTTTTTGTTTTATTATTGTGGTCCAATTTTTTGAGGATAAATAGGGTACTCGTTGTATATATTTTTCAAATTTTTGTTGACATTGAAAATCTGAACCACAATCAAATTTTTTTGAATTTCCTTTTTTTGGGCCACTATCTTTCTGAGGATTGCTGATAAAATTAAAAACACTTATATGCATATAGGGGCTAGCATATTCACCAACTAAATTAAAATATTTTGATGTTTCATAAAATTTTAAGTTAGTATTTATGGTGGAATTTAAATCTGTGCCTTGAGAATTAATTCTGAAGTGGTCAAAAATAATAAAATCAACTTGATGTTGTTTATATTGATTGATAATTTCTGGTCCACTAGTAGAGGTAAACAAAGTATCATTTCGTAAATATTTAGATGTTTTATCGAAGTTATCGAAAGCTGTACCATTTATAGCAAAAACAAGTTTTTTGTTCGGCAACTGTTTTTTAATTGAATCATATATTTTTGCTAATTCTTTTTCTTTGTGAGTGTCGATGGAATAATTTCTTAGAATAGTTACATTAAAAATAAGAGGTAAATTTGCCGAAAAAAACGATAGTAGAATTATCATGGTAAAAAAGTATTGTCCAGATTTATTTTTGATAAGGCGGGTTATTTTCTCCAGTCCAATAGCCAAAATCAAGAGGGAAGGAAAAATAAGCATTAAAGAGAATCTATACGATATGATTCCGATTCCAAAAAGCAAGTCTAATTTTGTAGAAAAATATGTTAATATCCACAAAACTAAAATTGGAAGATAAATGTTGCGAAAATTTTTAAATAAATAAAATAGAGAAGGAAATAGTAATAGTATAAAAAATACTGGAAATCCAGGAAGTCTAAATTCAAATAATACTCTTAAAATTTTAATTATATTAGTATGAACAGTAGCAGAAGTATGAACAGTAGCAGAAGTATGCGCACTGACAGTGGCATTAGTGGAGGTATTAATATTTTTCCCAGCTTGTTTGTAGTCGTTTATTGTAGTATGAGCTTTATACATTCTAAATAAATAAGGGGATTGGATAATTAAAATAAAAAATCCAACCAAACAAAGCTTTTTTATTGTGGTCAATGCAACATTCTTGTCTATGGATAAAAACTTTATTTTTTTTGGAAGTAAAAATAATGCAAAATAAAATATAGTAGAGACTAATAAGGTAAAATCAAATAATAGCGTAGGTAGTATATGTGAATATATTAAAAGTCCACCAATGATAGATAGAAAAAAAAGTCGCATAAGCCTTATTTTGTGTTCTTGGATAAGTTGTAATAATAAAAACAAAGATATTAGGAGCAGGGTATTTGCAAAGTGATTTCTTAACAAATTGTCTTCTAGGGAAAAGAAGGTATAAGAAAAATTTAGAATTACAACAAAAACAGAGGAAAATAATTTATTTTTTGTAAGTGTATATAATAGTTTATAAAAAATAAATAGTTGAATACCGGTTAACATTATTTTTAAAATAGCTATAGCGAAAACAGGAGCAAATAGCTTGGATAGGTAAGTTAATATGACAATAAATAATGGCTCAACCCTAGCACTTGCAATGCTTTCTGGGTAATTAGCTATAAAATCAACATAGGCCTTGTTGGCTATACCTTCCCTTTGGATTCCTTGTTTATACGAAAACAGAGAATTTGTTATTAAGCATATCCCTATGATTAGTAGTAGTATTCTATTTTTATTGAGAAATTTTTTGATAGATTGCATATGTTTTATTAGCAACATTATCCCAAGTATATTGTTTGCTTACTAAATTATAACCGTTAACTCCCATTTGTTTTAAATTCGGATTGTTTATTGCTTTTAAAATTGTCTTGGCCAAAATGTCAGAATTTTGTGATGGAATAATGTACCCATTAATTTTATTTTTTACAAAATACTTATTATCTCCCACATCAGTAACAATGACCGGCAATTTTGCTGCCCAAGCCTCAAGAAGCGTTAAGGGTTGTCCCTCACTCAGCGATGGTAGTATAAATAAGTCAGAGCTGCAATATTCTTTTATTAAATGCGATCCAGTTTTTTTACCTTTAAATAAAACTATATTTTGCAATCCCAATGTCTCGGTAGTTTCTTTGAGAATATTTTTATCGTAACCATAGCCCACTAGATGTATTTGAACATTTTTTTTCGAAAGTTGATTTTTTATTTTATTAACCGATTCAAGTAAAATATTTATACCTTTTACTTTGTCTAGTCTACCAACAAATAATAATTTAAAAATATTATGGTTGGTATCTTTTAACTTCGGGCAACTAAATTTTTCAATATCAACCCCATTAGGAATTATAAAGGGTGTGTTTTTGTTGGTGTAATTCAAAATACTTCTGGAAACAGAAATTTGTGCATTATACTTAAATATGGTGAATAATATTTTCTCTACAAAATAAAAAAAGTTTTTTTTCTCTAAATCTAAAAAGTTTGTACCATGCACAGTATAAACAACTGGAATTTTAAGCGATTTACTCAATATTTTTCCAGGAATGCCAGGCAGATTAGCATGGGCGTGAATTGTGTTATATGGGTGTTTTTTGTGATTACTCTTAATTTCTTTAATCACTTCATATGTCCAAAAAATTCTATCTTTAAATGAGTAAAAATTTCTGATTTTACCTATTCTTACTATTTTTAAATTTCCATTTTCAAGAGTTGTTATTTTCTGCTGAGTATTCCCGTTTTCATCTTTCAAATTCATAACAAAAATATCAACTTGGCAGTCGTGGCTGGCTACCAATTTTTTTGCCAGCTCAAAAACATGTGCTTGTCCGCCACCCCATATTGGTTTCCATGCTTCAATTATCATTGCAATTCTCATTGTGTTTATTTTTGTAATTAAATTTACTTATTTCCCTTAGTTTGTTTTGAGTTTACTGACTCTGTATATATTTTTTCCACCTTATTAATTGTATTATCCCAGTTAAATTTTTTCAATGTGATATTATTAAACTTGTTTTTTATAGCTAGTAATATTTTTTTACTTAAGTCCGTGGAATCTCTGTTTTTAAAAAACAAAACTTTTCCACTGGCGACTTCGGGTATTGATCCAACATCACTAACTATTAGTGGTATATCTAAAGCAGAAGTCTCAGCAGTAGTAAATCCAAATCCTTCTGTTATTGATGGCACAACAAAAGCAAAAGCATCTTTTCTATAAGAAGGGAGTTGGTCATAGGGGAGAGCTTTGGTTATTTTAATAACGTTTGTTAATTTATTTTTTTTAACCAACTTAATAAATTTTCTCCTTTCTTGTTCTGGGGTATCACTAATTATAAATCCAAAAATAAAATCTTTGGGTAGTTTGCTTTTTATTTTTTTTATTGCATCTAGTAAAACAAATATACCTTTTGTTTGTCCTGGCCTTCCATTATAAAGAATTATTTTTTTTGAAGTCAGCACTTTGAATAATTTTGTTAGTGATTTTTTAGAAACATTTTTGTTCCATAACTTGTAATCAATTCCATGATAAATAGTTCTAATTTTATTTTCTGGTATGGAATATTTTAATAAATCTTCTTTGGTTGACATAGAAATTACTTGCCAGAGAGTATATTTTTTATTTATGACATACCATTCAAAAAAAAGAAATGCCAAGACCTTCAGAGGATTTTTTTCTACGGTAAACCATTTTTCTCGTAATACTTCATGTACCATAAGTATACACGGTTTTTTGTATTTTTTTGCCAGACTAACAGATGGAAGGGCGGCAGTAAAAGTTGTTGTATGAATAATGTCAGCCCATTGAATATGAGCAGATAATTGTTTTTTTGAGAAAACTGGATGATTAAAAAAAGAACTACATTGTAAATAATATATTGTTAGCTTATTATTAATTTTTTTTTGTCCCGTGATTCCCCCTGAATTACTAGTCACGATTCTCACTTGATGACCTCTCTGGGATAACCTTTTGGCATATTCTTGAAAAACAATTTCTACTCCACCGACATGAGGAGAGTAGTGTTCGGTTGTTAAACATATCTTCATAAAAATTTGATTTTGTAAAAAATAAAATTATTTTTTATTTAATTTGTGAATTTTTTTGGTAACTTCCGTATTTAATTTAGTAATATTTTTATCTAAGCTGTCTATTTTTATATAAAGTCTAAAAACAACATAAAATAAAGTGACAATAGCAATAAGGAATGAAGCATCAACGCCACGACCAACACCTAGTATCTTTGAAATTTTGTCAGTACTTTGCGGAAAGGCAGTTATTATTATAATAATAGTCCAAAGTATTACCCAAAACAAACTTTCTCTGAAAGAAATGCTGTTATCTCTAGATCTTAGAATTACTCTGGAGAGAGCGAATAAAGAGAAAATAAAAATAATCATACTAATAATTGTCATAATATTTAATTTAATATTTTATGTAAAATAACCTTAATTCCTATTTTGATAAAATTTCCTGATGACTGTCCTTTATTCATAGAGTAATCGGTATAAAGTATTGTTACAGGAGCTTCTTGATGGCGCAAATTATTTTTAGTGATTTCATTAATAATGTCAGAAGCGTGCTCCATACCTCGGTGCGTGATTTTAATTTTTTCAATTGCTCTTGGTCCCAAGGCTCTAAATCCATTATGAGTATCAGTTAAATTTATACTGGAAATAATATTGGTAAAGAGAATTCCTGCTTTTAATACTATTTTTCTAGTAAAGGGTAGCTTAGTTTTTTTATTAAGAAAACGAGAACCTAAAACAATATCAGCTACATCATTGAATATTGGCTTGGCCAGTCTTTCTATTTCAGCTGGATTATGTTGGCCATCTGCATCAAAAGTGATTATTACTTTGGGGTTATAATTTTCTTTAACATATTCAATTCCAGTTGATAGGCTAGCTCCTTGCCCACGATTAATGATATGTGTCAAAACATCAGCTCCGGTTTCTTGGGCTTGTTTGCGAGTGTTATCAGTACTACCATCATCAATTATAACAATATTATTATATCCAAACTTTTGCAAATCTTGAATAGTAGATTTGATAACCTTACCCTCATTAAAAGCCGGGATAACTATATAAATTTGTTGTTTATCCATTTTCCAATTTTACTATATTAAATAGTTTATTACATTATTAATAATACAGTATAAAAAGAACTAGGGCAATATAGCATCGAAAAGCTAGAACAAACAATTACTGAAATTGTTAGAAAGGAAGCGTTGAAAGATTTGGATGAAGGTAGAAATAGAAATAAAGATAGAAATAGAAAGTAACAATTTAGATTTAACTTAGATGCAACTTAGACGTCCAACGTTTAAGTGTATTCAAAACAGGTAGAGGCCTTGCCTCTACCTGTTTTGGTGTTGTTTTTTCTAAATACTTCTATTCATAAAACTTTTTATAAATCCATTTTTGTAACCAGGATTGATTTTCTTC
>CAZWVR010000058.1:0-15302 GCA_964637235.1 uncultured Bacteroidales bacterium
CTACGTGATAATGAGTTAAATTTTGAAGAGTTTTTAATCGTAAGAATTATTTCTCCCAAAGAGGCTACCAATAACAAAGCTGTGAATATTTGAAATAGTTTTAGGTTATATTTTTTACTTTTTTCTATAAAAACCAGTGAAAAGGCTCCAAATAACCATAAAGAATGCATATCTATGTATTGGGAATTTACTTTGGTTAGAGTTTCTAATAAAATTAGCAAGTTAATTATGTGCAATATTTTCTTTTTAATTCCGAATTTTAAAAATAAATATACACCAATCAGAATGTAAGTGATGGTAAGAGAAAAATATGTTAAAGTTAAAGGATTTTTACTTAATGCTATAATAGATAGTAGTGAAAGGGTTAAGAATGCTTTTTTGGCAGGAATTTTTATATGTTGCATTATATAGAAAATCAGAATATTTTGTATTGCAAAGTTAAGTATATAGATAGTTTTTAGCCAGATAATAGTTTTTAATCCACTTATTATCAGTAAAATACCAGTTATAATTTCAGGGATGTGGTATATGAAGTTTATGTGTAGGTTATGTAATATCTGCCAAGAATTTTTTATTAGATTGTCATAGTCAGTGAAGTTTATACCAAAGAAAGCCCGATATAAGCCGAAAATAAATACAAAAAAGAATAAACCTAATGCATATTGCTCTATTTCTTGTTTTTTTACTTTTTTTATTTTTGTAAAAGCAGATTTTTCCTCGATATAGTTTGATAGGAATAATGGCATAAAAAAGAAAAAGAATGCATTGCCAGAGATTCTAACGGTCATAGTTTCAAAGAAAATATTTATAGAGAAGAGTATTATCAGCATTATCAAAGACTTGTCTTGATACTTGATACCTATCCTTATTGGTAGAAATAATATTGCAAGGAATACTATGAAGCCTAAAATTCCAAATCTTAGCCAAACGTCTAAAAAATCGTTGTGTACATTTTTTTTAGTTTTAAATTCTTTGGTTAGGTTATTTATTTTGTATTCATTAAGCATAATTTGACGTACGTCGCCGGTGCCAATTCCCCACATCCAGTTTTGTTTAATTTCTTTTTCTGCTAAGCTCCATATTTTTAGACGTTCATTTTTTATTTCGTAATTTTTTTTTCCAGATGTATTTAATAGAGCTATTATTCTTTGATTTCTGCTAAAAATTCCAATAGAAATCAGGAAAAATATTAACAGAATAGGTAATTTATATTTGACTTTTATGTTAAGGAAATTATATAACCAAATGAATGTAAGTGCTAATAAATTTGCCCGAGAAGAATAAAGGAGTACTCCGAGTGAGAGTATAAAAATTGCAATCCATTTTATTATTGAGAATTTTATTTTGGATAATGGGAATAAGGATTTTTGGTTGTCAAATTGTTTATAGTTCAAAAGTAGAATGATAGCAAAATTAGCCATCAGTGCTTGATATGAAGGGTGGTTAAAAATAGAAAATTTTAAATAGGTGAATGTTGACAGGTCGCTTTTCCCCTGAAAATAAATGTATGAGGCTTTTACAATAGCTATTATTATTGCTATGAGAGCACCGAGTATAAAAGCTTCGGAAATTTTACGTTTATATTGAGAAAAATTTACAGATGAAAATATAAAAATGAATGGGAAGAGCCATATATAGAGCCGTACTTGTATTACTTGCAAACCTCTTTGAAGGTCTTGTGTATTTATCAACCATATAATATGTATTGCAAGATAGGTTAATAAACTTAATATTAGTAATTTAAATAATCTATCTGTTTTTTTTATTGTTTTTACTTTTTTTTTAGAAAATGTTATAATACATAATATCGCACATATAGCCCCGGAAATTTGTATAGCTTTTATTCCAAAATTTAATGCAAATGCATAGAAACTGGCAGTTATGATGGATAATTTTTCTATATTTAAATTTTTCATTCTTATGTATTTATGCTTCTGTATTTGGTAAAGTTAAAGATAATTGAATGCAATAGCAGATATAATATAAAGATAAAACATTACTTTTGTTATAAAACCTTGATTTTCAGAGAAAAAATAGGTTAAAAAAATGGCGAAATTTACTTGATTTGCTAAAAGTAGTCCATAATTTTTTGTTATAGAAAAGCCTGTTAGAAGCAGCAGCGATATAAATATTAGTCTAAGGAAAAAGATTCTTTTTCTCAGAAGCATAGAGTTCATATCTAATAACACTCTAATAATCACGGCAAAAAATATAACAGCCCATAGGTATAAAATTATTTTTTGCCATAATGACATATAAATACTACTCTGAACCAAAATCAGATTGAATTTTGAAAATGCTGTTTTTATCTCTGGAATATGTTTGAAAGCAATAATTTCAAAATATAGTAAAATGGCAACAAAACCTCCTGTTATAAATAATATTGATTTTTGAAATCCTTTTTGTTGAAATATAGCAATTATAAGCATTGAAACCCATATAAAACTGTAAGAAATTGAAAATATCAACATTATAGATGTGAAAAAGCCTGATAGAAATATATAGTAATTTGCTTTTTCATTATCTATTTTCGTAGTTAATTGGAGGGATAAAATATAGAATATTAATGTAAGATAAGCAGAGCTATAGATTGGAGAAATTATAACTATTGAAAGTGGAAAAATTAAAATTATCATTAAATTTTCTTTTCGGAGAAGTTTAATTTTATTTAAAAAAATATGGAGCCATATTGCATAGCTTATTGTTAATATTGTGCTGAGCATTTTTATAAATAATTGATAATCAGTAAATAATAATTGTGTAATTCCGAGATTATCGTATTGACAAATAGGAAAATTATAAAAAAAATATTTGCCTAATGCTACTGAGTATAAAAGTAAAGCCCAGAATATTGCATTATAGTTAAATTTACGGAATGTTCTATAAATCATTTGATTAGATTTTATTCCCAGATTCCATCAATAGGATAGCCACATACATTGCATTTACCATTGGTCATATTTATTTTTTGGAGAGAAAATCCGTATCTTTCAATAACAGGATTTCCGCAAGAAGGGCAATAAGTATTTTCTGCGGGATGTCCCCATACATTTCCTATAAATACGTATTTCATACCTACCTCCATGGCTATATCTCTTGCTTTTTCAAGGATAGAGACGCTTGTTTGAGGTATGTTTGTTAATTTATACATAGGCGTAAAACGACTGAAATGTAATGGATATTTTTCAAACCCGTTATCTACGAGCCATTGACACATTTGTTTTATCATATTTAGATCATCCGTCCAATTAGGTATAACAAGATTTGTAATTTCTATCCATACGTTATATTGTTTTAAAATTTCTAAGGTTCTTAGCACAGGTTTTAGTCTGCCTGCATTTAATTTACGGTATATTTCGTCGCTGAAACTTTTCAGATCGATGTTTGCAGCGTCTAAATATGGTGCCAATTCTTTTAGAGGAGCTTCATTTATGTAGCCAGCCGAGATAAATACATTTTTTATTCCTTTTTTTTTAGCTATTTTGGCAGTTTCGAGAGTATATTCATAAAATGCCGTAGGGTCTGTATATGTATATGCGATGGAGCGACAATTTGTTTTTTTTGCTTGTAATACTACTTCTTCCGGTGGTAGGAAATAATTATCTATTTCCAAGGGGCTGATTTGAGATATTTCCCAATTTTGACAATTTTTACAGTTCAAATTGCAGCCAGCAGTTGCTATTGAAAATGCTAATGACCCGGGGAGAAAATGCTGCAAAGGTTTTTTTTCTATGGGATCTATATGAACAGCACATGGGTTTGAATATGCTAAGCTGTATAGTTTTCCGTTAATATTTTTTTTGGTTTTACAGATTCCTAATTTTCCTTCTTTGATAATGCAATTATGTGGGCATAATAGGCATTGTACTGTTTTTTCGTCTTTTTTACGATAGTATTTTGCTTCGTGTAGTTCCATTATTTTTTATTTATCAAAACCCATGCTTGTTCGTTGGTATTTGATACAAAATCTTTATAGGCTTTTATAATGCTATCAGGACTGTTATATTCGGCTATTGCTACGCGATTGTAGGTACCATTTAAGATTATTGGGTTATAGCCATATTTTTTGAGGATATTTGAACGTTTTTTGGCGCCTGTTTCATTTGAGTAGCTACCAGATATGATATAGTAGCGTTTGTATTCTGTGCCAATAAAAATAACTGTGTATTGGATATTGTTTTCATCAAAAAGTTGTTCGTCGCTTTTTTTAGGAGTTTCAGTAGCTATTATTGTTGTGTCTTTTTTAGGTGTCGTATTTATGATGGTATTTTTTTTCTGTGTTTTGAATATTTGATAAATATTTTGACGGAATAGATACCCTAATATTCCGAGAATAACTATTATTAGAGGCAAAATTATCCATAATGCAGATACTTGTTTTTTCTTTATCTTTTTGGCGGGTTCTGGTGGAGGTACATTTATTTTTATTTTATCTTGACCTAAAAATCTGATATCCAGGGACATTTCGTTATTTTGGTTAAATAGAATATCATCAGATATTGTTTTTTTGAATGTTCCTATGTCTATAAGTTTGTATATTTTGTTGTTATTGAGGTGCAGCTGTAGTTCTCTTACGAAATCTTCAACAATTTTTTTAGCTTCTTGTTGGTTAATGTTGTTATTAACCGCCAGAAATTCTATAAGTTTTTGATCTTGTGCATTTTGGTCGTATTTAAAAATAATTTTTTTTGTCGGAGGTAATATTTCACCTCGTGTTTTATCAAGAATAGCTTTTTTATTTTCAGTAGTTAGTATTCCAAATTTGGGAATTACGACTTTACCTTCTGCTAATAGCAGATATTTAATAGCCTGAGATACTTTCACTTTTATAAGTTTTTGGTTTTACAATTTTAAAACTTTTTTTTTAAAATTGAAAATGAATGCTTTGGATTTTTTATTGTATAATGGCTGATTTGTAAATTATTCACATTTTAGATCTTTTACAGAAAAGCCTTTTTGCAGCAGTTTGTCATATTTAAGCAGGTCTTTTAATATTTCTGGATTTAGGATTTTTAATTTATTATTTGCTTCAAAAATATCACATTTATCTGTGCGCATTTGTTTTGCCAGTAAGGATGCTTTGTGATATCCGATAATGCTATTTAGTGCGGTAGCAATAGATGGGCTTTTAAGTAAATTTTCGTAAGCTGTTTGTGTATCAATTTTTAAATTTTTGAGCATTTTTTCTGATAGGGATTTATTTGCTGAGATTAGTAATTTTAAACTTTCAAGCAGAGCATAACCTATTAGGGGGATATATGCATTTAGTTCAAATTGTCCCTGTGAGACTAATGAGCTGATTAGTACATCATTGGCATATACTTTATGAGCTATACTGATAACAAATTCAGCTATTACTGGATTAATTTTTGAAGGCATAATTGAGCTTCCCACTTGGACTTGTGGTATAGTTATTTCTCTTTGACGTGCAAATTCCGAAGCTTGTAATCGTATGTCGGAAACTATTTTTTCAAGATTTGTGGCGTGAGATTTTAGTATTGCATGCACTTCGACTATTGCATCAAGATTTTGTGTTGCTTCTACAAGATTTTCGGCTTGTGCCAGAGGTAGGCGAGTTATTTGACGAAGGCGAGGTACTATTTCTACTACAAAATACTTGGGAACTGATATTGATGTACCTATTGCACTACCTCCGAGATTGACAAATTTTAATCTTTCCATACATTTAGAAACTCGCCACCAATCTCTTGCTAATGCTTCTGCGTAAGCACTGAATTGTTTGCCAAAGGTTGTTGGTACTGCTTCTTGCAGTTGTGTATATCCAATTCTTAGGTCATATCTGTATTTTTTTTCTAAGCGTTCAAAATGTTGACGAGTTATATTTATTGCGTCTTCAAGTTCTAAAAATAATTTCATTGCTGCTACTTTTAGTGCAGTTGGGACTGTATCGTTGGTAGATTGATATATATTTGCGTGTTCTATTGGGTCAATTATGTTATAATTTCCGGGGGGATATCCTAATTTTTTCAGGGCTAAGTTTGTTATTATTTCATTGATATTCATATTTATGCTTGTTCCTGCGCCGCCTTGAATACCTGGAACTATAAAATGTGAGAAAAATTTTCCTTCTGCGACTTCTTTGGCGGCTTCTATAAGCATTGATATTATTTTATCGGGAAATAGTTTAATACAGCTTTGCGGATAGTTTTTTAATATAGCTTTTTTGAAATCTTTATATACTGAATAATAGGCAAGTTTTACCATACCTAATGCCATATACCATTCTTTATGGAAATTTGTATAATTAGAAAAATTTTCTTTTGCTCTTAGGGAATGTATCCCATAGAGTGCTTGCTTAGGGATGAGTTTTTCTCCGATGAAATCTTTTTCTTTTCGCATAAATTTTTTTACAAAATATATAAATCTTTTATTGTGATATTTATGATAGAAGTCATTTTCTTTTTTGGGCGATTTTATTTTCAAAAAATTTCCATAGTTTATCTTCTGGCACAGGTGCGATAAAAGTCATAGGTTCTTTTTTTACAGGGTGAATAAAAGAGATACTTCTGGCATGCAGGGCTATTGAGCCATCTGGATTACTTCTACGAGCTCCATATTTAAGGTCTCCTTTTATGTGGATACCTATTTTTGCCAGTTGTGCCCGTATTTGGTGATGTCTTCCTGTATGGAGAGTAATTTCAAGTAGATAATAATGGTCAGATTTAGCTTTCAATTTATATTCTAAAATTGCTTTTTTACTACCTTTGATGGGCTTTTCATATGCAAAAGATTTATTTTTCTGTTGATTTTTCTTTAAATAATGTTCTAAAATATCGGTATTTTTAGGAGGTTTTTTATCTACAATAGCCCAATAAATTTTTTTTGCTTCATTATTTTGGAATATTTTATTAAGTCGTGTGAGTGCTTTTGAAGTTTTAGCAAGAACCAATACACCGCTTGTGGGTCTATCTAATCTATGGGGTAGTCCCAAAAAAACATTTCCGGGTTTATTGTATTTCTTTTTTAAGTATTTTTTTATGTATTCAGTTAGAGGTTCGTCGCCAGTTTTATCGCCTTGAACGAGTATTCCTGCCGGTTTATTGATTACTATTAAATGGTTGTCTTCGTATAAGATTTGCAGTTTTGTTTTTTTATTTTTCATTAAAAATTATATTTTTCAAAAATGTCGTAAACGATAAGTAATATTGGCAGCTCATTTAGTGTTATTTTATTGACTTTTAGTGTATTGATTTCAATTATATTTTCATTTTCTATGTCAATAAGAGCTTCAATGTTTTTGTTTTTATATATGAAATAATTTTTTGTTTTTGTTAGAGAGTGTTTTTCTCCGAATTTATCTTTATAAATTAGTTCGTCAAAGTTTTTATAAAAGCCCCATGGGGATTGTTCAAAAGAGGTTATAGACAGATGGATTTTAGGTTTATCTATGTAAGGTTTTCCACTTGTTGGACAGAATGTAGAGCAATTACCACATTCATTGCACCAATCTGCGATATTGAAGGTTTGATATTTTTGTTTTATTTCAAAATATTCGTCTATCACGATGCTAAATCCTTCGGTAGTTTTAAAGATTGTATATATTGGAATTTTGCGAGGTTCAGTAATATATGTTTGATTTGCTAAGTTGGGGCAAACAGTAGTGCAGACACTACAATATTCATCGCATAACATACAGCGTTCGGCTTCGGCTTTTGCTTCTTCGGGTGAATAAGTTTTTAATTTTATATTGAAGTCCAGAATTTTGCTTTCCGGAGGTTTAATAGGAGGTATTCGTTTATATTTTGCGAGTTTAAGTTGTTTGATGTTAATTTTTTTCTGTATTTTGAATTTAGTTGGTTTAAAGTCCGGGTTTTCTTTTTTTATAATTTGATAAGCAGCTTTTTTACCGTCGGCTATTGAGACTATTATAGATTTGCCGCCACGTGGGGCATCTCCACCAATAAAAATATTATTTAAAATAGTTTTTGGGAGAGTGTTTTCTACCCAGTATGTATCAGGGAAGAAAGGGCTGTCAGGTTTTTGCCCTACGGTAGGTATAAGAGAGTCTAATTGATGGATAAATTCGCTACCTTCAATAGGGGCAACAAGGGTTCTACCATCCGAAGTTTTGCCAATAACTTGATTTTTAATCAATTTTATAGCTTTTACTTTATTATTCTCGTCGGTTATAATTTTTGTAGGAGATACTAATTCAATAATTTTAATTCCTTCGTTGAGAGCTTCAAAAATTTCTTCCTCATATGCAGGCATATCTTTGTATCTCCTTCTATAAAATATCACAACTTCTGAATCTTTGCCTGCGATTCTTTTGGCAATTCTTGCGGCATCGATAGCGGTATTACCTCCGCCGATTATTCCTATTTTTTTCCCTAAATTAAGGGATTTAGGATTTGTACGACTTTTATAAAAGAACAACAGAGGATCATATACACCTTTTGCGTTAATACCTTCTATTTTAAGTTTTACAAAATTGAAAGAGCCTGTTGCAATAAAAATATACTTATGTTTATTTTGGAGTTGAATAAATGCGTCTTTATCAATTTCGGTATTGTAATGGACTTTTATGCCGAGTTTAAGTATTCTTTTGATATCTTGTTCTACTATGTCGTTATTTAGTCGGAAAAGGGGGAGTGCATTTTTGACCATTCCACCGAGAGTGTCTGTTTTTTCATAAATTTCTACATCAAAGCCGTGTAGTTTTAGATAGAAAGCAGCGGATAATCCTGCTACTCCACCGCCTATTATACCGACGGAAGCGGTATTTTTTACTTTTGTATGTGTAGGTGAGTAATTTTGGGCACCATATTCGGCAATAAAACGTTTTATTTCCCTGATATTTAGAGCACTATCGTAATTTATACGTGTACATTTATATTGACAGGTATGATCGCAGCTGTATCCAGTTATTGTAGGGAAGGGATTATCTTGCATTACAGTATAAAAAGCTTCGGAGAGCCGCCCTTCTCTGACTAAGTACATATATTGAGGAACATCTTGATTTGTAGGGCAGGTTTCTTTGCAAGGAGCTTCTATGCAATCAAAATATTCGAGGGGTTTGTTTGTTTTTATGCTTGGATAAGAAAATCTATTTCTGCGATATTTATCTGAATTTAAAACGAAATTCGCATATTTCTCTAAGTTATGAAATTTTGCTTCTGCAATGTTATCTTTATTTGCTTTTTTTAGTATAAATTCTTCGATGCTTTTTGCTTTTATTTTTTTATTGGTATTTCTAAGATTTTCGTAATATTGATTAAGACGTCCGTAGCCACCGGGTTTTAACAAATCAGAGGAAACTGTTATAGGTTTAAGTCCACAAGCAAGAGTATCTTCAATATTAAAAGCATCTACTCCACCAGAGAATGAAATTTGTAGTTTATCTCCGAAAATTTTAGTAAATTCATAGGCAAGGTTAATACCTATGGGATGCAAAGCTCTACCACTCATATACATCATTTCATTAGCGGGGTCAAAAATGTCTTTGTTATTTTTGCTTTCCAGTGTATTTGTAAGTTTTATTCCGAAAAATAAATTTTGCTCTTGTGCTTTTTTCAGTAATCTTTTAATAATTCCTACTGCTTGATCAAATTTTAAATCGTGCTCAAAGGCTATATCGGGAACTTCTGTTGGGAAGCCTGCATTTTTTAGTATTTGACGTACTTTTTGTTTTCCAAGTAAAGTAGGATTTAATTTTATTATTGTATGTAGTTTTCTTTCTGTGATGAGGTATTGGGCGATTTGTTCTACTTCATCGGGAGGACAACCGTGCATAGTAGAAAGGGTAATATTATCAGTAATTTGTGACGGTATATTTATTTCTGAAATTTTTGGATATATTATGCTTATTTCTTTGATTTTTTTATTTAGTTCTTTTTGTGCATTTGTCATTTTATCTAAGAACCACTGGACGTTTTTTTGCATAATTCCATTATAGTCGTATCCTATACTCATGTTAAAGATAACACCGGGTTCATTAAAGCCGAGTTCGTGTGCTAATATATGTACTAAAATCCATGCATTTAGGTATTCATCGAAGGACTGCTGTATTTTAAGTTCTTGGGACCATTCTACATTATAACCTTCATCTTGCATATCTATGCATGGCTTAGGAATTTCCAGTTCATCAAGTGTTTGAACTGTTTTAAGTTCAATAAAGCGAGCCCCTGCCAAATATGCAATAGCAATATTTTGTGCCATTTGGGTATGAGGTCCTGCTGCCACTCCTATTGGAGAGTGTAATTTTTTCCCAAGGTATTCCGTAGAGAAAAAATCATTTTTTTCTGGTCTAAAAATCAATTCCTTAGGTAGTCCAAGTATTTCTTCATTTTCTAAACCATCAATAAAAATTTTTACTAATTTTGGTAGTGATGTTGGATAGAATTTATCATTATAAAGTACCATATTTTTTTATACAAAAGTAATGCTTTTAAATAAATCTGAAAAATGAAATATTCTATTATTGACATAAAGAAAAGTAAGCAAGTGTTGTTGCTTAAAGCTATTTTGATTTACTTTTTTGTTTCAATAGTAATGATTGTTCTCCTTTTGTTTGTCTTGAATTATAAGCATATCGCTTATACTTTTCTGTTGAGTATTTTAATTTTAATTATAGTTATTTTTCCTTTGAAAGAGGGAAAGATATATACAGCAGTGTTTTTAATTACAAATTTTTTTGCATTATTTTTTTTAGTTATTTCTTTTGATGCGAATATTTATAAAGATTTATTATTTTTTTTAAGTACCAGATTTGCAGTTATTTTTTCGGCGATGGTACCTCTGATAGTACTTGATATTCGTAATCGAAAAAAGTTAATATATTCCTCAGTACTGGCTGTTTTTATAAGTATTACTTTTGATTTATGGCATTTAGTAAATAATAGTTTGCCTACTGGTTATTATAAAAGTAAGATTTTACTTTTTAATATAAGTTTTATGTCTATATTCATTTTTTTATACGTGTTATTGCTTATTTTTCAATTTTTTACAGTTAAATATGAAGGTTTAATATTAGAAAGTCGGAAAGAGATTTTAAAAATAAATGAGCGTTTACAGTCCAATATGAATTATGCAAAGAATATTCAGGAATATCTTCTTAGTGGGAAAAAGTATCTCAAACAATATTTTAGGGATTTTACTTTAATTTTTAAGCCGAAGGAAGTTGTAAGCGGTGATTTTTATTTAATTCGGCGGATGGGAGAAAAAATTTTAATTATAGTAGGAGATTGTACGGGGCATGGTGTTTCGGGAGCTTTTTTAACTATATTAGCAATAAGTTTTATAGAAAATTTTATAGCCATTCACAATAACTTTTCTGCAGCAGAAATATTAGAATTTTTACGTGAAAGATTTATAGATATTTTTTCTAAAAAAAGAAAAAGAAAAGTATTATCAGATGGGATGGATGCTGCTATTGTGTTGATAGATAGGCGAAATAGAGTTATAAATTATGCAGGAGCTCATATGCCAATATTATTTATTTCTGATGGCAACATTATTAAATATAAAGCTACTTTAAATTATGTAGGATATAATCGTATAATGCGCGATTTTGAGAATATATTTTTTGAGTATAAGTCCGGGGATATGTTATATATGTTTTCTGATGGATACTATGACCAGTTGAATTCCGAGTATAAAAAGTTTTCGTTCAATAGATTTAAGAAGGTGATAGAGGAAATACATAGTAAACCTTTTGAAATACAAAAAGATATTTTTATTGAAAAGTTTAATAGTTGGCGAGGCAATATGGATCAAGTAGATGATGTGACTATTTTAGGTCTTACATTGTAATTATAATTTTGGGCAAGGTATAGGTGCATATCGTTTTTTACCTCTTAATAGAGGTGCAAAAGTATAAGTTAATGATATTTCGTGGGTACCACCAGCAGTTGTTAATAAGGTATTTACAGGTAGGTCGTAGCTATATCCGATTTTAAAATTAAGGATTTTATATCCAGCCAAAAATATGACAGCATCAACTCCTTTTGATTTGTCAATATTTAGATATGGCATACCTCGCACCCAGACGCCTAATACAAAAGGGTCGTGTTCCCAGTATCCTCCAATATCTAATTGGTCTGATAAAGCCATTAGTCTGTAATGATATGATACGAAAAACCAATCCTCTGCGGAAGAGCTTCCTCTGCTTCTTTTAGACATTTTCCATTTATAGCCTCCATAAAAGGAGTATTTTAAAGGTACTTTATATGTGGGATCATAAAAGCCGTCGGATGGACGAAATAAATGGTCTATAGTTAGTCCTATCCAAAAAACTGGCGAGTAGAACAATACAGAGGCTGTTGCATCTACATTGAGTTTGTTGATATCCGCAGGTTGTGGATATACAGGATTTTCTATAAGTGTACCATCTGGTTTTATGTGCGAAGGAAAGATTAGTTTTTGAATATCTACGGAACGTTGAGTGAGTTTGAATTCTACACCAGGACGAAAGTAAATTTTATAAGTATTGTCTAAAAGTCCATACCAAGAGTAAAGCACCCCAAATTCTGTTCGACGAAGATTACCTTGTCCTGCTTCGTCATTTATCAATAATACGCCGAATCCACTGTTTATTTTAGAGACGTGGAAGTCGTAGCCTAATGCATAAGTGACGAATACACCTTTTAGTTTTGCCCATTGGTCTCTATAAATAGCATTTATACGACTTTTTGTAGTCATTCCGGTAAAAGAGGGTGCTAATGCAGTAGGAGCTGCATAAAATTGCGAAAATTGCACATATTGCGAAAAAGCGTCAATTTCGCATAATACCAGAAAATATGCAATAATAATGTAGAGCTTGAATTTCACAATTTTTCTTTTAATTTTTAACGACTAAAAAAAGCAAATATTTTGACAATTCAAAACAAAAATAAGTAATTTCTTTTTAAAAAGAAAGGAAATTGCAGAATTTAATAGAATTAGTGCAGAGTTTTGTGATATTATGTATAAAAGATAATGAGGTAGTCTTAGGTTAGAAGTTTGGTAATAGAGATAAAAAAAAGCTGTCCGAAAACGCCGTAAGAGGAGTTGGGTTTCCGGACAGCGTATAATGTGGTTATTTTTGTAATTAGTACATATCCATACCAGCGCCAGCACCTGGCATAGCGGGAGCTTGTTTTTCTTCTTTTTCTTCTTCTACGATAACAGCTTCAGTAGTTAAGAACATACTAGCGATTGATGCAGCATTTTCAAGGGCTATACGAGAGACTTTTGTAGGATCAATAACGCCGGCTTCAAGGAGATTTTCGTATTTGTCAGTTAGTGCGTTATATCCGAAGTCTCCGGTTCCTTCTTTTACTTTTTGTACCACGATGGAAGCATCTAAGCCTGCGTTAGATACGATTTGACGAAGAGGTGCTTCCAGAGCATGTTTAATTATTTTTACGCCTAATTCTTCGTCGTGGTTATTTGTTTTGATCTCAGAGAGTTTATCAATTGCACGAATATAAGCTACACCTCCACCGGGTATAATACCTTCTTCTACGGCAGCTTTTGTAGCATTTATAGCATCTTCAATTCTATCTTTTTTCTCTTTCATTTCAACTTCAGAAGGAGCTCCTACATAAATTATAGCCACTCCGCCTGTGAGTTTTGCAGCTCTTTCTTCAAGTTTTTCACGTTGATAATCGGATGTAGCTTTTTCTATTTGTGCTTTTATAGTATTAATTCTGTTTTGTATTTTTTCAGGATCTCCTTTACCGCCTACTATTGTAGTATTTTCTTTATCCATTACTACTTTTTCAGCTTCTCCGAGCATTTCTAATGTAACGCTTTCCAGTTTCATTCCTTTTTCCTTAGAAACTACTACGCCACCGGTCATAATAGCTATATCTTCAAGCATTTCTTTTCTATTATCACCGAAGCCCGGAGCTTTAACAGCTGCGACTTTGAATCCCGGATTACGCAGGCGGTTTAGTATCAATAATGCAAGGGCTTCATCAGTAACGTCTTCTGCTATAATTACTAATGCTCTACCTTGCTGCAATACTTGTTCTATAATAGGCATTAAATCTTTCATTACAGAAATCTTCTCGTCGTAAATTAAGATATATGGATGTTCATATACACCTTCTAATTTTTCAGCATCTGTAATAAAATAAGGAGATATATAACCACGATCAAATTGTAAACCTTCTACTGTTTTAATATATGTTTCGGTACCTTTGGCTTCTTCAACAGTGATTACACCCATTGTGCCGATTTTCTGCATTGCATCGGCTATATGTTTACCTATTTCATAATCGTTATTAGCAGAAACAGCTGCTACGGATTTAATTTTTTCGTAGTCGTCGCCAACTTCCTTAGATTGTTCTTTAAGGCTTTCTTTAACAGCTTTAACTGCTTTATCTATACCACGTTTAATGTCCATAGGATTAGCACCGCCTGTGACATATTTTAAACCTTCATTGAGTATTGCTTGTGCTAAAACAGTAGCTGTTGTTGTTCCATCGCCAGCTTTATCGCCTGTACGAGATGCTACTTCTTTAACGAGTTGAGCTCCGGTATTCATGAAGTGGTCTGAAAATTCTATTTCTTTTGCTACTGTAACGCCGTCCTTAGTTATTTGAGGTGCACCGAATTTTTTTTCAATAACAACATTACGACCTTTGGGGCCTAATGTAACTTTTACGGCATTTGCCAATCTGTCAACGCCTTCTTTTAATGCTGTTCTTGCTTGTAAATCAAATTTGATTTCTTTTCCCATAATTTATTGTTTTTTTGGTTAGACAATTGAGTAATTAAGATAATACTGCCAAAATATCATTTTTTTCAAGAATAAGATATTCTTCTCCGTCAATTTCATATTTTGTTCCTGCATATTTACTGTAAAGAATTTTGTCGCCTACTTTAATTTCTACGTCTTCTAATTTACCAATGGCTATTACTTCGCCTTCGGAAGGTTTTTCTTTTGCTGTTTCAGGGATATAAATGCCGCTCGGTGTCTTTTCTACGGCTTCAATAGGTTTTACTACTACTCTTTCTCCAACTGGACGTATTTTTGTTTTCATAGACCTAAATTTTTTCGCACGCAAAATATTCATAATTTATGCCAAAGGCATATAACTGTCATTTTTGCAGGTAAATTAAAAAATTTTTTAGGATTTATGCCAAAATGTTATTTATGGAGAAAGGATACTTATAAAAAGTTTAAGATTTAATTGACAATAGTTTGACCGGGGGCTGGGTTTTGAGAGCCCCCTTGTAGTCAAACTTAGGCAAAGTAATTGATTTAGTGAACTATCGTTTTAAATTGAATTATTTAAAATCTATCAGCCGTCCCGGTGTCCAGGGAGCTTTCAAATCGTCAAGTTTTGTTTCCA
>CAZWVR010000059.1:0-15244 GCA_964637235.1 uncultured Bacteroidales bacterium
ATCATTAGGCTTACCCAGGCATCGGTAGCTGCGTAGAGTTTTTGGGCGTCTGAGAGGTTTGAGCGTCCCCAGTTTGAACGTTGTTGGCGTTTAGAGACGCGTGAACCTAATACTACGGCTGAAATTTTTGTTAATGACAGAACTTTGATGTTGTATTCTTTTACAAGTTGTTGTAAATCAATAAAACCGCGTGGTTCGAATTCTTTATGATGCGATAATTCTTTTAAGTCTCCTTTTAGTGCTAAGCCAATTTTTAGTATATTTTCGTCTGAGAATATATCTACTAATTTGTCGGGAACTCCTAATTTTAAGACATGAAATAAAAAGCAATCGTTTTCATTGCATAGCTGTATTAAAGCGAGTTTTTTCAGAGGGTTAGAAACTTTATAAGGTACTGATTCAGTATCAAAGCCCAGTAAATTTTGTTCTTTTAAGAAGTTTGTAGCATCGATAGCTTCTTTTATAGATGAAATGTAATGAATTTTACCGGGAAATTTTATAGTATTGTATTTTAAGAGTTGTTCCTTTGAGATATAATTTTTGTATTTCATATTTACTTTTTTGATAGAGATTTAATTTTATCCAAGAATTGTTTGTTTATTAAAGAGTATATATCAACCATAGAGCCTCTTCCATATACGTTTATGCCACTTTTATGTTTTTTAGAGCGTGCGGTGAAAAGTTTATTTTTTATACTTCCGCTGAATTCTTCTTTATTTGTCAGAGGGGGATAATAGATATTTAAATAATTTTTTCCGTCAGTATTTAAGTTGAATAGGAATATGTATGGTTCTTTTGTAGGATTAGGTTTTAGTTCAATATACAGCATAGGATTTGATTTTTTTAATCTTAGTATAATAATTCCGGGCACATATCTATTTATTTTTCTGCCATTTATGGAGGCAATACCGATTTGTCCTTTGCTATACCAGATAGGAATTTTTTCCCGGCCTTTTTTATATACTGTGTAATAAAGTTGGACATCAGAGAATACGAAGTCGTTCTCTGAGATAATTTTAGGTTGTTCGTAATCTTCAATATCTGAGAATATTTCGTTTACTTTATCTTTACCTAATAGTTTTGTGTAATTTTTACGTGTTCTATTTATTTTTTCGTCATCAAAGATAGTTTTTAAATCACTTTGAGTGAGTGCACTATCCAAGCTATTTATGAAAAATAAGGGTAATGGGAATTTATCTAAGACTAAAACTCCGCGTATAAAATCTGCTTTACTGTTGTAATTATGAGTGTAATATCCATATATGTTGGTTTTGACTTTTAGCAGTCCGCTATCTATTAGAAATTTACCCTGTGCGTTATAAATATTTAGGGCATTGTTATATGCGACGGCGTTTGAGGTGGTGGTATCATATCCCATATCCGCAGCAATCTGGTATTTACCGTTTTCATACCATATATTGCAGTGTTTAGGTAAAGCTAATATATTTTTCCCGATTTGTAATGGTTCTATAAACAAATCTCTTTTCAATCCTTTGTTTGTATAAGATACTTTTACATATAGAGCGGGTCGTGTTCTTTGGTCATATGAATAGCCTTGTTCGCCATCGGTGTATTGTAGTATCAAATTTTTATAATTAGCCTCATTTTCTTTTATGTAAAATGAATAAACTCGGTGATATTTTTTGTAGTCATCGTTTTGTGCTAATAAAGTTGGCAGTACATATCCACTGATGATGGGGTAGTAGCGTGGCTCGTATATTTTCATACTGAAATTTTTGTTTATAATTCTAAAATACGGATTAAGATCTAATTTCCCACTGGTTAAACTTAGGTCGTCAGAGAAGGCATAGCTATATCCTTCATCTTTTAGATAGCGTATGTCAGTCATTTTAACTCTTTGATTATTATAGCCATAGGTATATATGCCTTCGTCTGCTATATATGAGTCTTTATCTTGAATTTTGAGCCCTTTTACTTGATTAAATGTATATTTAACTACTTCTCGTTTAATAGAATCAATTTTATTTTCTGCTGTATGAACTGTATCATAGTGAACTTCAATAAAGTCTAAACTTACGTTATTCAAGGTATCGAATACACCTTTTATAAGAATTGAAACAGGTTGTTTTTGTGGATATATTATTGCATCTGCGAGTGTTATTTTAGGCACTCTATAACCAGTGAGTTTATATATGTTGCTATTGTAGTCAACATAACCAGCGGAGAAAGAAGGACCTATGTCTTTATCTTTATATGGAGAAAGTATTGCACCGAAGAATCTTACATTTTTTCCGTTCTTTTTAGCTTGTTTATATTTACGGAGGTCAGTTATATAATTTTTCGGATTTTCTCCTTTTATAACTTGACCTATATTCATCAATCCCAGTTGAATGTCCCATACAAAATGGTCTGCACTGCAAGTGTATTTATTTTTATTAAAGATTATGGAGTTTAAATCCTTAGAGGTGAAAATGCCTTGTTTTTGAGGTATTGAGATTACAAATTTTTGTTTATTAGTGTTAAAACTCCCTTTTATACGAAATGCAGCTGTAAATGTTTTATTGTAGATTTTTTGTTTTTCAAAAATAATATTAGTATCTGTAATGATAGCATTATTTGCAGGTATATTTTTATTGAATGAAAGCATTCCATTGGCTTTTAAAAGTCCGTTTTTATATGTTAAATGTCCCTTGAAATAAGGTTTCCTTTCTTTGAGTTCTGGGTAAAATATTAATGTTAGGTGTGTAGAATCTCGTAATCTGTAATCATCTAAGAAAATTTGTTTTTTATCAAATTTGAAAGATACTGGGTAGTTTTCTTTTACATTATATACGGTTGGAGTTTTAGCAACATATTTTTGATAATCAGATAGTTTACCTATTCTTTTCAGAAATTGTTTATAAGATTTAAGACAATGCTTTATGGTATCCAAAGTTGTTTTTTCTACGGCTGTATCTATTTCTGTTTCAATATTATTGAAGTGGTATGCGAAAAGATTGTCTAAGGAATCTGTATTTATAAATATAAAGCGGAGTTTTTTTGCAGTAACGTCTTGTGAGGTAAATACAAAGTTTCCATAATATACTGAATTATAGTAAAATAATAAACCTGAGCCTTCTAAGCCGTTATCTCCGAGGCGAATGCACCCATAGAAGCGACCTTGTGCTTCATTTTCGTGTTTAGAGAGAGGAAAGCCATCAAAATGTTTGCATTTAGTGAAACCCAATTGATATTTATTACCGAATTCAGTTGGTTTTAGTATAGTATTTTTTTGGTCAGGGATAATATTAGTAATCAATGTACCTTTCATATTTAAAGCTCCTGCATTCAGGAAATTAAGACTATCGAGGTCGTAGGAATAGAAATGAAATTGGAAATTTTGTTTTTTATATAAAACTTCGGAGTTATCGATATGCAGTTTTGGGAATTCCGGTTTTCTATATACTCCGCTTTTGTTTTTTGGAGAATTTATATAGAGCGTACCTTTAACATTGTCAATATTAGTTGTAAGAGGGTGTATAATGCTGTCTTCTTTAAATGCATAATGCATTTGAGCGTTATCAAATTTTACAGTATAAGAGTCATAGTCAAATTTAAAGTTTTTTCCAGTAATTGTTGCGAGGCCTGCACCTATTTTACCGGAGAAGGTCATAGATAGATTTTTGTCTATTACGATAGTACTATCAGGGATTACTCCTACGTTTTTATATAGACCGAGTGTGTCTCGTTGCGGGAAAGAGAGATAGAAAGGCTGAGGGTGTAATATATTTAATTTAGTATTTTTAAGGTTTATATAACCCACAATGCCGATTCTTTGTTCAGGTTTACTCTGTATAAATATTCTATCAAAGTCGGCGATTCTGTTTGAGAGAAAATCCTGACGTTGTTCAGGTGTGAATCTTGCCAGATATTGAGAAGTGTCTTTTACTTGTGCATACTGTATATAAGTGTAATTAGCTATATAGCGAGCTACTTTGGGTAAAATTACAATTTTATCTTTTTCTGGATAATATTTTACAAAATTTTCATCTTGGAGTTTAAAAAGCATTTCTTTTATATATTGTTCGTATTTTAAGCCTAATTGGTCTTCTAACATTTCTATTGTAATTACGTCTTTATTTCTTTGGTAAAAATAATTAAGTGCGGTTAAGAAGTTCACATTATCAGTGTTTTGTCCACTAAAAAATTTATAAACTTTGGGAGAAAATATACGTGATGATTGAAAAAATGCTTTTTGAGCAGAAGTATGATATGTCAGAAGTATATATAATAGAGAATCGCCCACAAACCATACCAAGTCTGAGGCAAAGATGTCTAATTTATGATATTCGTCATTGAAGGGCTTTATATTAGTAGATTTAGAAGTCGTATATAGAGTTATGACAGGGCGATTGAGATCTATTTTATTTATGGAGTTAAACCAATTTGCTTTATATAATTTAGTATTTAGCTGTGTATAGTATTTAAAATAAACATTAGTATGGTATAGGGAGTCGTTCTCTTTTAGTTTAAATGCTATTGAGGAGCTCGGAGCTTTGATAGTAAAAGTATCCAAGAGTTTATCATTTTTGATTTTATATTTGACTTTTAGCATACGGCAGGAACCTTTCATTATAATGTTTTCGCTTTTCATATTTTCGAAGACATTGTAATATACAGGCTCTATTGCTTCTTTGAATGTGATTTCATTGCCTTGCATATAAAATTTGCCTTTAACAGAAATAGGCGTTTTAGGTAGTTTTAATTGTAGAGTATTTGAATAAGCTTTAAAAATGGGAACTTGGGTATTGGCAGAATTTTTTAGTTTAAAAATAAGAGTTCCTTCAATATTGTAAAGATTTAAAAATTCATTGGTAAAATGAACACTGTCAACATAGAATTTATTTGAATGCATATCTAATTTATATGTTTCTGGCATACGCACGAAAATACGTTTGCTGTATATACCTGCTTGTGTCCAGTAAACTTTGCCTCCATAACCTTCCCAAACTTTTTTCAATGGATAGCAAATACCTTTGACGCCTAATATTCTCATTGTATCAATACTATTGTGGATATATAGCGTCATTGTATCATTGAAAGCAATAAAAAGACCTTTATCTGCGGTATATTCAATACTGTAATTTTGGGCACGAGCTTTCCATTGGACTATACCCGTACGTAAAAGTAGGCTATCACATATAAAATCGGCAGATACTTTAAGATAGTCTTTAAATTTACGGCGTGTTCGTCTGTTTTGGAGTATGCTTGTAAGGCCTGCTTCCCATTCCATATAGTAATCGGTCTTATTTATTTCTACCAATTTATTTACTGTCCTTATATAGTTATAAAAATCGGGATATGGTTTTGCATAGCTGTTTTTTAGGGCATTTGATACGAAGGTAATACCTATATTATAGCCTAAGGAGGTCAATGTATCCCAATGTGAACTTAGTTTATCAAATTCTGTTTTTACTTCCGGGTTATTTTTAAATACAGGAGTTAAAAAATTTTTTAAATCTTCAATGTAAGTTTCTGAATGAAAATAATCCTGTTGCGAATGAAGTAAAAAGTGAACTGAAAAGATTAAAAAAAATAAAATGGATATTTTTCTAAACATATTTTGATTTTTTATCTGATTGATATTCTGTTAGTTAATTATAGTTAATTGCGAATATAGTGTTTTCAATTTTAAAAAAAATTATAATTTTATACAACTAAAACATAATCATGAAGCATAAAATATATACGCCGATTAAAAAAATAGGGCTTATTACAGGTGTTTTATCATTTTTCATTATAGTATTTTTTGTTCATTTAGTACCAGATAAGCCACAAGTAAGTTATTTACTTGCCGTAGCTACGCTGATGGCAATCTTATGGCTTACAGAAGCTATCCCTATTTGTATAACAAGTTTATTGCCCGTTGTATTGTATCCCGTACTTGGAATAATGAGTGGGAAAGATGTTTCTGTGACATATTTTAATCACATAATATTTTTATTTATAGGCGGCTTTGTTGTTTCTCTTGCAATGGAGAGATGGAATTTACATAAAAGAATTGCACTTAAAATTCTTATGATTGTAGGGAATAATCCTATGTCTATACTTTTGGGATTTATGACTGCCACAGCTTTTCTCTCTATGTGGATATCTAATACAGCCACTGCAATGATGATGATACCGATAGTGCTTTCTGTAATAGCCAAGCTTGAAGAAATTTTTGATAAACAATCCATTTCTAAATATTCAGTAGGCTTGCTTTTAGGTATTGCATACAGTGCCTCGATAGGTGGTATTGCAACTCTTGTGGGTACACCCCCAAATCTTGCTTTTGTACAAATTTATAATATAAGTTTTCCAAATAATCCGGAGATTAGTTTTGTGCAATGGATGATTTTTGCATTTCCAATATCATTATTGCTATTTTTATTTGCTTGGATATATCTTTATTTGCTTTATAAGCCAAAACAAAAATGGCAGGCTCAGATGAAACCCATATTCAAAGAACAATATAAGAAATTGGGGAAAATGACTTTTGAGGAAAAAATAGTACTTATAGCTTTTACCCTATTAGCTTTTTTATGGCTTTTCAGGAGTGGAATAAATATAAAATTTGGAAATCATTTACAGTTGAATATTAAAGGATGGGCATCTATTTTTCCGAATCCAAAATACTTTAATGATGGAACAGCAGCTATTGCCGTAGCTTTACTACTGTTTTTAATTCCTGCTAAAAATGGAAATACTACCATAGTGGATAAAACTACTATTGTTAAATTACCTTGGAATATTATTTTGTTATTTGGAGGTGGTTTTGCCTTAGCTGCAGGTTTTACTAAATCTGGCTTTTCTGAATGGATAGGTCAACAGTTCACTCAGATGGTGCATTTAAATATTATTTGGCTGGTATTCATAGTGGCTTTAATTATATCTTTTACTACTGAATTGACTTCTAATACAGCTACTACACAGATTATGCTGCCAATATTAGCTGGTATAAGTAAAAGTATGCATATTCACCCTCTTATGCTTATGCTACCAGCAACTATTGCTGCTTCATTAGCATTTATGTTCCCTATTGCTACACCTCCTAATACTATAATATTTGGTACTAATAAAATTAAAGTTGCCGATATGGTAAAAACTGGTTTTGTTTTAAATATGATTGGTGTTATACTTATTACTGCTGCGGTATTTCTAATTGCTCAACATACTATAATAAAATAAATGCTTTATGAAAAAATTTTTTGTTCTTTTACTTTTTAGTCTTTTAATAAACTCTTGTACAACCTATAAAGATATTGTATTACGAGATACTTCTTTACTTACCCGTCATGAAAAGCGAATTGTTCATAGATTTTTGAAAGCTGTAAAACAACATAATAAGCGTTTACTTTTTAAAACATTATCAAAGCAGTACATTCAGATACAATATTTAGGAACCAGTATGTCAAAAAAGCAATTTATAGACGAATTATTCTGTGGCGATGATGGTGCTGGACATTTTTATTGTATTCCATTTGATAAAATTACGGAAATACATGTAAAAGAAATTTATATAGGAAGGACTAAAACTATAATATTTAAAGTAGAAGGAGATGGAAAAGTAATAGATATCTCTTTGGAATTGTATAAAGATGGATTTTTTGGTGGAGTTGGCTAAATTATTTCAATATGAAATAATTTGTACTTGATTTTTTATTTATTTGCTATGTGAATGGAAATTTGGCTTATGAATAGATGTTTTTAATTTTTAAGTTTATATTCTTGATTATCATAAAGTTATAAACTGTTTTTAATTTTTTGTTTAAAAAAACAAAAACTCTTCATATTAATACAAAATATTCGTATCCCAATACAACCTTTTGCGTGAAAATCCATCTATATTAACACAGTAAAATTTTATAAAAACTAATAGTCATGAAAAGGATTTTTCTTTTTTCAGTTATTTTTCTTTTTTCTTTGATAGTTTATTCACAAGTGCCTGATGGATATTATGATGATGCACAGGGCTTAACTGGTGAAGACTTGCGGGAGGCTCTTCGTGCTATTATAACAAATGGGCATACTGCTAATAATTATAATGATCTTTACACTTACTACGAGCAAACCGATAATTTTAATGGTACTGGAAAAGTTTGGGATATGTATTCTATGGACGGAAATGGTAATGCAGCTTATTATTATTACTATAATAACGGAGATGAGTGCGGTAGTTATAGTGGAGAAGGAGATTGCTATAATCGAGAGCATTCTGTACCACAGAGTTGGTTTAATGGTGCTTCTCCTATGAAGGCAGACTTGTTTATTGTTTATCCTACGGATGGATATGTAAATAACCGTCGTAGTAATTATCCATATGGAGAAGTGGATAATCCTACATGGACTTCTACTAACGGGAGTAAGCTTGGTCCTTGCTCTTTCCCTGGATATAGTGGTACTGTTTTTGAACCCATAGACGCTTATAAAGGCGATTTCGCAAGAACTTATTTTTATGTTGCTACACGATATAAAAACGAAATACCTTCATGGAATGGTGCTTCTTTTAGTGGAGATAATCTTTCTGAATGGGCAAAAAATTTATTCCTTAGTTGGCATCATTTAGATCCCGTTAGTCAAAAGGAAATAGATAGAAATAATGCTGTTTATAACATTCAGCATAATAGAAATCCTTTTATTGATCACCCTGAATGGGTAGATTGTATATGGGGCAATGGCTGTACTGTATTGAGTTTTACCTCAACACCTCCGACAACTGCTCAATTAAATCAGCCTTATATATACAATATCACTGCTACTGGCGAGGATACTACTATATTGACTATCTTTTCTGTAAATTTACCATCATGGTTGACTTTTCAGTCAAACTATCATACTACTGCTACATTAGAGGGAACGCCAAATCTTATCGGCAGTTTTTATGTTTCACTTGGCCTTACAGATGGTACAGATACTGTTTATCAGAATTTCACAATAACTGTGCCTGATACAGCGACTTCGGATACTCTCCTTATTGAAACTTTTGATAATTGTCCTCCTCAGGGCTGGATAATATATAGCGCTGCAAGTTCTAATGATTGGCAATGTTCTAATGATGGTTATATGTATGTAAATAATTATAATAGTGATGAACCTGCTGACGATTGGCTTATTACCCCTCCTCTGAATTTAAATAATCAAAATGGTGAAATTCTAAAATTCAAAACTTGGACAAGATATAATGATTCAAATCACCCTCGCTTGCATCTTTATTATTCTACTGACTATACTGGTAGCGGAGACCCATCAAATGCCAACTGGACAGAACTCTCTTATAATTATCCTGATGAAAATTCTCAAACATGGACTTCTTCCGGTAATATTGACATTTCTCAAATAGCCGGCGATAATGTTTATTTCGCTTTTCGTTATACTTCTTCGGGAACAGGGGCAGGTGAATGTGAATTATGGAAATTAGACAGTGTCGTTATATATGCGGCTTCTCCTACACCAGTAGTAAATAATATTACATTTACAAGTACTCCTATTACAAATGCAATGGTGAACTCGCAATATCTATACAATATAACGGTGAGTGCTGATGATACTTCTAATTTGAATATTACAGCACAAACTATCCCTGATTGGCTTACTTTGGACGCTAATTATCATACAACTGCTTCTTTGCACGGTATTCCACAACAACCAGGTTCCTATGATGTAGTGCTTGAAGCTTCGGACGGAACTTATTATGCTCAGCAGCAATTTACTATTACTGTGGAAAATACAACTATCATTGCTCAAAAATCTGCTGAATTATTTGTTTTTCCAAATCCTGCCAGAGATTTTATAATCGTAAAATATAAAGTAAATTCTCCTTCACATCTAATAATAAAACTTTATTCACCAGAAGGTAAACTTATTAGAAAAATTGCTGATACTGAGGCAAACCCGGGGCATTTTATTTATTTGACGGAAAATATTTCGGATATTAATTTAAAAGTTTTATTTTTGACTTTTGAAACTGAAACATCTTTTAAAACTATTAAAATTATAAAAAAATAATTATGCATAACCGATTATTGGTACCTTTTGATTTCCAAGAGCAATCTAAAATTAATATTGAATGGGCAAAGTTTTATGCTGAAAAAACTAATAGTGAAATTTTTTTACTGAATGTTATTGAAAAAGCAGGATTTTTAGCCGAACTGTTTGATGAGGATATAGAGCAGAAACTTAAAGAGAAAGCCTATACTAAATTGCAAGGCTTTGCTCAGCAGGAACTTAAAAATTTGAAGTATAATATACAAATCAGAACAGGAAAGGTCTATGAACAAATAGAAAAATTTGCCGATGAAATTAAACCTTGGGCTATATTGATGGGTAGGGATGAAAATCCTTCTTTGAAAAAGCACATTCTCGGCTCAAATACTTTGCATACAATTAGTGAGACAGATATCCCTGTAATTTCAGTACGTGGAGCATCTTTACCAGTGGATATTTCTAATACCATTTTTGTCCCTATTGATTTTAAAAAGCAATTTAAAGAACAATTGACCGCTGCTATTGAATATGCAAAATTCTTTTCTGCTAAAATATTTATTTTCACTGTAAATAATGACGAATCTGCCGCTTGGAAAACTAACTTGCTCTTGGCTCTAAATAAAATACGGAAAGTAATAAAAAGTAATGGCATTGATGTAGAAATACATACAGAAACCGGCGATATTGTAAAGAATATTTTAACCTATATTGATAAACAAAAGCCTCTTTTTACAATTATAATGTTGCGTGATGAAGGTATTTTTAAAGGTTATTTTATAGGTTCTGTGGCTAAAAATATAATTGAAAATGCTACATATCCTGTTATGAGTATAAAACCCTGGGATATTCAGCATGATGATTATACTTTTTTTAAAGGAATTATAGATCCTCTCAATGTCTTTTAATATATAATTTTGTTTTGATAGCTAAATTCACGCTCAGTGAGTCAATTTTATTCCTTTGGCTTCACTGAGCGTGTTTATTTTTACAAATACTTAGATAATAGCTCTATTTTACAAATTTATGTAGAAAAGATAGGCTGAATGGAAAAAACTTTCAATCGTGGAAGTGATAAGAGATTATAAATTTAAAGATTTACCGTATGAAAGAAATCTTCTGTTTAATATCTCTATTTATTCCATTAGTAAACTTGCAGGCACAGCAAATAATCACAGACCATGCTACTGCAATGTTTGATAAAGCAGTAAAAAAACAGTTTAAGGAGTGGAAAGGCTATGCCAGCTACAAAAATGCTCAGGAAAGAGCAAAAATACTCCGAAAAATTGATAGTCTGGATTTGAGCAATGATACTCTAAAACGTCTGCCTGAACAAATAACTAAATGCCCAAACCTCAAACACCTCAACCTCCTTGGTAATCCTGATATGGACTGGAAGCATGTGTTCTCTATTATTAGCAAAACGAATATTAACAGCGTTTATGTTTCTATTTATGACCTATCTGATATTGACACCACTTATTGGCACTATATTACGGGAATACAAATTTTAAAAACTGGCTTAGATGAAATCCCTGAAAATATCCTTAGACAAAAGCAACTGACTTATCTCGATTTGAGTGCAGAATGTTGTAATGAAAATAAGTTCTACATATTACCAGCCAAATTATTTGACTTAACTAACTTGAAATATCTGAAATTGAAATATTGCCAAATAGAAAAACTTCCGCCGCAAATTAAAAATTTAACAAACTTAATTCAATTAGATTTGTCTCAAAACAACTTAGCCACACTCCCTACGGAATTTGGGAAGCTCACAAAATTAACTACACTGAATTTATTTGACAATCACTTAACCAGCCTCCCCCCAGAGTTTGGGAACCTCATAAACTTGCATAAGCTGAATTTATGTTGTAATGCCTTGATCATTCTCCCCCGTGAAATCGGAAATCTTAAAAACTTAACTCAATTGGTATTATGTACCAATAAGTTAACCAGTATTCCCCCTGAATTTGGAAATCTTAAAAACTTAACTCAATTGGTATTATGTGGCAATGAGTTAACCAGTATCCCCCCTGAGTTTGGAAATCTTAAAAACTTAACTCAATTGATTTTATGTTGTAATCAGTTAACCACTTTCCCGACGGACATTAGCAGACTTACGAAATTAGCCTTTCTGGATTTAAGGAGCAATAAATTGATTACACTCCCACCGCAGATTGGAAAACTCACTAATTTACGTTTGTTATATTTAGGTAATAATAAGCTAACAACACTTCCGCAAGAAATAGGAAATCTTAAAAACTTAACAGAATTAGATGTATCGTCCAATAACTTAACAACTCTCCCGACAGAGATTGGAAAATTAAAAAATCTCAGGCAAATTAATCTTTACAGTAATCCTTTGCGTAGAGCTCAGTTCTCCCACTTCCTCAAAACTTGCACCAAAAAAGTGCAACTAACTGATAATGAAGATAAGGCTGATAACTACGATCCTGCTATTCTGCGTATTTATGTAGAATATATAGAACCCGAATGGGAACACCTCCCGAACATTGAAGTGCTACGCTAAGCCATTTGTTTTCTCTTGTCAGCGTTTTTTTGATGAGAGGTATAAATTCAGACTTATGTATCCTGAAAATTCCGCGCTCCTGTCCGTCTGCTTTTGTGGCTCAGACATAATTCCCTCTATTACCGTCCTGCGTTATGCTGTGTGTCTCGTTTGGGAGTGGCTTTTACGGTCTCGTCGTTTGTTCCATAAAATTAGTATTGTCTTTTTAAATCTGCTACTCCTCTCACTTGCTCAGATAAGCTGTTATGATAGAAAACTGACGTAAATTAGGCTATTATTTATTGGAGCGAACCGGATTTATTTATATATAGCTTTGCGAGTTTAGGTGATTAAACTAATAAATTGATAATCAATTCAGTGTGTTTTTATTTTATTGTATTTTAAAAAAGTCCATTTCTCCCTGCCATAAGCTGTTTTGGAGTATCTTTTAATCTTTTTTTGTTTTGTAATTAAAGCTTCATTATAATAATGCCCTTTTCATTTTAGATTAAAAATTTATTACCTTTGCTTTGATAAAAAATCAAAAATGAGAGTTTTTACATTTATTCTGATATTTTTTCTACTAATGTCTGCTTGTAATAAGAGAGAAACTGCACATAAGAAGCCAGTTGTGGAAGTTAATGGTACTTATTTATATTTAGACGATATTTTAAAGGATATGCCCAAAGGTCTTAAAGGAAATGATAGCATAGTCTTTGTGCAAAATTATACAAATAAATGGATTGATAATCAGTTGTTTTTACAAAAACAGAATATGCTTTCTTCTGAGGAACGTCAAAAAATAGATAATAAAGTTCAGGAATTTCGTAATTCATTGACAATATATGAGATAAAACAAAAATTTTTGTCAGAGGCAGATACAAATGTTACTGATGAGGAAATAAAAGAATATTTTCAATCTAATAAACAGAATTTTTTGCTTTCATATCCGATTGTAAAGGGATATTTTATAAAAATACCTTCAAAAGTTTCCCCTTCCCCAGTTATTAACTTTCTGAAAAATGATGATATAAATGGCTTAAAAGATTATGTTTTGTCAAATCAGGGGTATTTAAAAGATTTTTCATCTAAATGGGAAAATTATTATCGCATTGTTCAATTATTACCTCTTAATAATGCTCATAATTATAGTTTGCCTAAAAAAGGAATAATTACAATTAAAGATAGTGCTTATGTATATATATTGAATATCAAGGAGATAAAAAAAGATGGGGAGGTAATGCCATTTCAATTGTGTTATAATGATATAAAAAATATTTTGAAAAAGAGGAAACAAAAATTATATCTTGAACGTATAAGCAAAAAATTATATGAAGAAGCTAAAAATAGCGGTTTAATTAAGTATTATCAATAAGAAAAAATTAAATTATGAAAAGAATTAAAAGAATTATCTTTTTTGTTTTTCTATTTTATAGCTGGCTAATGCAAGCACAAAACGATACTTCTATAATCGTTGATAAGATAGTTGCAAAAGTAGGGGATAGAATTATTTTGCTTTCTGATATAGAAGGGATGTATTTGCAATATCTATCAGAAGGTAATTCAGCAAGTAAGCAGGTTAAATGTAATATTTTGGAGCAGTTATTAGTTCAAAAATTGCTACTTAATCAGGCAGATATCGATAGCGTCTATATTACAGATGATGAGTTGGAGCAACAGGTAGATGCACGCTTGAATATATTTATACAGCAAATGGGTAGCCAAGCAGCATTGGAAAAATATCTTAATAAAAGTATTTTCCAGATAAAAAGTGATTTGAAAGATGTTTTAGAGGAACAATTGCGAGCTGAAAAAGAAAAAGACAATATAATTGGTAAAGTAGAAATAACCCCTTCTGAGGTTAGAAATTTTTATGAACAATTACCTAAGGATAGCCTTCCTATAATAGACGCACAGGTTGAGGTTCAACAAATAGTGCTTAAACCTAAATTGACGCCAGAGGAAGAGGAATTAACAATGCAGAAATTACGGGAAATACGGCAAAAAATATTAAATGGTACTAAGTTTGAAGCTATGGCACGCCTTTATTCCCAAGATGAGGCGTCTGCAAGAAAAGGCGGTGAAATCGGATACCATACCAGAGCAGAATTGGAACCTGAATTCGCTGCTGTCGCTTTCTCCTTGAAAAAAGGGCAAGTCTCTGATATAGTGAAAACAAAATATGGTTATCATATAATACAACTTATTGATAGAAAGGGCGAAAGAGTAAATGTCCGTCATATTCTTATACGTCCTACTATTCCACTGGAAGCTATAAAAAGAACTATAAAACTTGCTGACTCTATACGAACTTTAATTTTAAATGATTCCATTTCCTTTGAAAAAGCTGCTGAAAAATTTTCCGATGACGAACAAACTAAAAATAATGGAGGTTTACTATTTAATCCACAAACAGGTAGCGCAAAATTTAATGTAAATGATTTGCCTAATAATATAAAATTTGATATTAAAGATTTGAAAGTCGGACAGATAAGTAAACCCATAAAAACTACTGATAATACCGGCAATATAGTTATCAAAATATATAAAATAAAGCAAAAAATTCCACCACATAGAGCTGATTTAACTCATGATTATCAGACAATAATGAATATGGCTTTGCAACATAAGAAAAATAAAATTTTTGATCAATGGGTAAGGAATAAACAAAAACAAACATACATAAGTATTGATAAAGATTTTCAGGATTGTAGTTTTAAATATAAAAATTGGATAAAATAAAATGTTAGTTGCCATAATAAAATTGAT
>CAZWVR010000060.1:0-14803 GCA_964637235.1 uncultured Bacteroidales bacterium
TTTTATTCTGTCTTTTATTTGACTTATTGCTTGGTAGGTTGGCGGGTCAATTTTGAAGTTTAGTACAGTCGCGAATCTTATTGCTCTGAGCATTCGTAGTGGATCTTCGGAGAATGTAATTTGGGGATCTAAGGGGGTACGGATAATTTTATTTTTTAGATCTTCAAGGGCATTAAAAGGAGCAATAATCTCTCCGTAGTTTTCTTTGTTGAGGCTTATTGCTATTGCATTGATTGTAAAGTCTCTACGTCGTTGATCATCTTCAATAGTACCTGTTTCTACTATTGGTTTTCTTGAATTGGGTTTATAGTATTCTTTTCTAGCTCCAACGAATTCAAATTGTTGTTTTTTATATACGAACATTGCGGTTCCAAAGCGTTTATATATTATGGGTTTTATTCTCTTGTCTAATGTTTTTGCTACTTGTAGAGCGAATTTAATACCGTCTCCTTCTACGACAAAGTCAATATCTTTTGAAGGTCTTTTCAGTAGTAAATCTCTTACGTAGCCGCCAATCACAAATACTTTTTGGTTTGTTTTTTCTGCTATTTTAGTTACTATTTTAAAAATTTCCCCTTCTAATATAATTTTGTTCATAGGTTTTTAGTTATTCAAAGAGGCTTTCGTCTCGTATTAGCATAAGGATTGCAGAATGGGGGACAATTAAATAAGTTTGGTCGTTTATTTTTAGTTCATAAGCGCTTTTTTGTAAAAAGACAGCCAAGTCTCCTATTTTAGGTTGTAAGGGCACATATTTTACTTGGTCGCTTTTGTCTTTCCAAGGTTCATCATATTCATTTATGACAGGTATAGGGTATCCTGGTCCGACTTTAATTACGTAACCGGTATGTAGTTTTTCTTTTTCTTGGATTGTTGGCGGTAAAATTATACCGCTTTTAGTTCTTTCTACTGGTGTAGTAGGTTTTATTAGTACTCTGTCGCCTACTACAATAACTTTGTTGAGATCTTTTCCTTCTAAATTAAGGGACATAGTTGTGAGTTTATTCAGTTATATATTTTTTAAATCCTTTTGTAAAGAAGAACCTGTAATTATTTTTGTAATCAACGTATATGAAAAATCCTTCTATATTTTTTATTTTTTTAGCCAATTTTATGCCATTTTTGAAGCCAGAGACTAAGCATGCAGTTGCATATCCATCTGCCGTGGTGCAATCGTCTGCCATAATTGAAACGCTAAGGAGACTATCTCTTACGGTTCTTCCTGTTTTTGGATTTATGGTGTGGGTATATTTTACACCATTTTTAACGTAGAAACGACGATAATTACCGGAAGTTGCTATTGCTTTTTTTTCTCCGGAAATTTGAATTACTAATTGCAATGGGTTTTCTGCGACAGTGGTATTTTCTATGGGTTTTTCTATTCCTATTCTCCAAGGTTCGTTGAATTCGTTTTTTCCTTTCACCATCACTTCACCACCTACGTCGATATAGTAATTATCGATATCTTTATTATCAAGGAAATGGCTTATAACGTCAACTGTATATCCTTGTGCTATTGCATTCATATCGATTTTTATTCTTGGGTCATCTTTTACGAATTTGCCGTTTATGATATGGACTTTTTTATATCCTACGAATTGTAGTATAGAATCAATTACGTGTTGAGAGACATTTGTTGCTGGTTTGTCAGGTCCGAAGCCATATAATTCTACCAGAGGTCCCACTGTTATATCAAAAAGTCCATCTGAGGCTTCGGAGATTTCTATCGATTTGTTAAATACTTTTATAAAATGTTCATTAAGTTTTACGTTTGGATCATTGTTGTTTATACGTGAGATTATAGAGTTGGGGTTATACGTAGAGAAGGTTAAGTCTATTTCTTTAAGAATAGAATCTATTTCTGCTTTGTAATTTTTATTGCTGCTGTATTCAATTTCGTATGTAGTTCCCTGCGTAGAGCCGACTATTTTGTAATATGAAGTTTGTCTAAAACACCCATATAGTGTAAGTGTTAGAATGCCAAAGTAAGTTATAATTTTTTTCATAGTTATTTTTTTTAGTTTTTAAAAAGTGATTCTACAAAGAGATGTTTATCAAAAATTTGTAAGTCATCAATTTTTTCTCCCGTGCCGATGTATTTTACTGGGATTTTGAATTGATGAGATATACCTATTACGACGCCACCTTTTGCAGTTCCATCTAATTTAGTTAGGGCTAATGCATTAACGTCTGTTACTTCTGTAAATTGTTTTGCTTGTTCAAAAGCATTTTGTCCTGTTGAAGCGTCAAGGACTAAAAGTACTTCGTCAGGAGCTGATGGAATGACTTTTTGTATTGAGCGTTTGATTTTAGAGAGTTCTTGCATTAGATTTTTTTTGTTATGTAATCTGCCAGCTGTATCTATTATGACTATATCGTATTTTTTGCTTACCGCAGATTTTACGGTATCGTATGCAACAGCAGCCGGGTCTGCACCCATTTTATGTTTTATTAGTGGTACACCAGCTCTTTGTGCCCATATTTCAATTTGTTCGATTGCGGCAGCTCTGAATGTATCCGCAGCTCCTAATATGACTTTTTTACCAGCTTGTTTGAATTTATATGCTAATTTTCCGATAGTAGTTGTTTTCCCTACTCCATTTACGCCTATTACAAGAATTACATAGGGTGTTCCATCTTTTTTTTCATACGAGACATCAAAATCAGTAGCAGGATTTTCGTCTAAGAGGGCTTCTATTTCTTCTTTTAATAAATTGTTGAGCTCATTGATATTAAGATATTTATCTTTGGCTACTCTTTTTTGTATTCTTTCTATGATTTTTATAGTTGTGTCTAATCCTACATCAGATGTTATTAGTATTTCTTCCAGATTATCAAGAACTTCATCGTCTATTTTACTTTTTCCTGCTACTGCTCTGCTTATTTTTTTGAATAGGCTTTCTTTTGTTTTATTTAAGCTATTTTCCAGTTGTTTTTCTTTATCTTTTTTAAATATGTCAAAAAGTCCCATTCTTTTTTTTGCAAAAATAAGAAATTGCCGAATTATACTGTGTTTTTTTTGACTTTTTAAGATATTCCTTACAAAAGTTTTTGATATTCAAATTTGGATAGTCTTGATGTATCAAAATTTTGGCGTCATAGCTATAAATGTCATATCGTCACGTTGTTCTATACCATTTTTCCATTCTTCAAATGTTTCTATGACTTTTTCTTTTTGTTCTTCAAATGGGAGGGTGGAGATATATTCAAGCATTTTCATTAGCCTTAATGTTCCATATTTTTTACCATTTTTATTTAGTTGATTTATCATTCCATCGGATATCATATAAATTATGTCATCTTTATGAATTTCAATTTTATGATTTTGGAATGATATGAGGTTATTAGCTATTACTCCTCCGATGTGATAGACGTCCCCTTTATATCTAACTAATCGTTTTTGTTGTTTATGATATATATAGAAAGGCATTGCTGCACTTGCATAAGTAAGTTCATAAGTGGTATCATTATTCTTTTTTATTTTTATCAGTATAATATCAAATCCGTCGGTATTTTGGGTTTCAATTTGTCGTAATGTTTTGATTATTTCGATATTTAGCATTCTTAGGATATTGGCAGGATTATATTCTTCTTTAAGGGTTATCATTTCCTCTAAGAGCCGGCTGGCTATCAGAGACATAAAGGCTCCCGGGACACCGTGTCCTGTACAATCTACCAACGCTGTATATATAAATTGTTCTTGATTTTGTGGGGTAATTTTTTTAAACCAATAAAAGTCGCCTGATACTATTTCTTTGGGTTTATAGATTATATATCCATCAAAGTAAGCTTTAAATAAGCTTTTATCTCCTAATATTGCTTGTTGTATAGTTTGGGCATAGCGAATATTTGATTCAATTTCTTTGTTTTTGATAAATAGTTGATTTTGAACTTTCTTTATTTCTGTAATATCGGTTTGGATACATATTAGTAATGTAAGCTGATTATTGCGTATTACTGGAGTTAGGATAACTTGCATCCATTTTTCTCCGTTAGGGGTATTTATTTTTCTCTGAAATTTTATTGATTCACCTTTATAGAGTTTTCCTTCTAAGAGTTTTGGGAAGTTTGGATAATTACTGAATTCGATTATAGAAAGTTTACCTTTTTCTTTTTCAAAGTCAATCTGATATGTTTTTAGAAAGCTTTCGTTAGCCCATTCTAATTTTAAATTCTTATCAAATACGGCAATGATATTATCGGTTTTTTGAGCGATTATAGATAGTTTTAGTAAATCGTGATTTTTCTTTTCCAGCTCTTCTGTCCTTTCTTTGATTTTTTGTTCTAAGATTATATTTTGTTTTTGTAGATTTTTGCGAAGTAATACGTTTTCTTTTAGGATATTGCTAATATTATGTGTAGAAAATATTGTTAAAAACATTACTATAATACCGAAAACGTAGTGCGATATATATCCTGTTGGTATAACGCGTATAAAAAACAGAACATCATTGAGGAAACCTATTAGCAAGAATGATACTGCAATAGTTCCCCAGAGTATATATTTGTTATATTTTTTATTGAAAAATGTATTAACAAAAAGTTTTCCCCATATATAAATGCTAATTATTATTGCGCCAAATACGCTATAACTTCCTATTGTATCAAAAAGTCGTATTGGAGCGCTTATAAAAAATAATGTGAATACTGCTGTATAGATAGTAATTATCCAATACATATATTTTTTGAAAAGTTGCTTGAAAGAGCTATGAAAAATTAAAAATAGGAAATAAGGTATTAGTATAGCAGTAGTAAATGAAATTCTATGAGCAGTTATTATATTAGTTGGTGGTAAAAATATTAGGCTGGTATATATTGCACGAATAAATAATGAAAGCGATAGTAATGATAGAAAGAGAAACTCTTCGCGAGAAGGGAAAAATATGAATAAAAATAGATGGTAGAAAAATGTAAAAAATAAGATGCCTAAGATTATAAAGAATAGAAATTTTTCTTTATTGTATTTTTCATTGATTTTTTTATATGTTCCAAATTTAAGACTTTGAGTTATTCCGAGCTTTTTTGAAGTATAAAAATCGGCTACTTGGATTATTAGTTGTAAATATGGTAGGGAGTCGTGATAGTCATAAAAAATAGGAATATAATTAAATTCATATACGCCTTTTTGTTCTTTTTTAGATTTACCAATTTTACCGCTTTCGTATATGAGTTTTTTGTTAGCCCATATTTTAGCAGAAGTATATATGTATTGAAATTTTAGAGCATATATTCCTCTGGGTAAATATAATATTAAGCGATACGTTCCGTATCCTGTATCTGGCATTGAGCCTCCTTGCCATTTAGGTTTTAATGCTGGTACTTTTACATATTTTACCCCATCTAATGGTAATGGAGATTTAAAGTCTTTGGGGGTATATAGCTTAAATGGGTAGAATTCCCATTCTCCATCCAAATTTATTATGTGTGATATATCTTTCGAGCGTAAAATTATAGTTCCTTCTTTAATTGTCTGGGAATTAACGAATAGAGGTAAAAGTAATAAAATGATAAATAGTTTTTTCACGCTTCTATTTGTTTTGGTTAAATTTAAGAATGAGTATATCTAAAAAAATAATTTTTTGACGAAATTACAATTATTTTTGATAAAAAAAATTTCATATTGACTAAATGAATGACTAATTTCGCTATCATTGGGATTTGAAAATAAAAATATTTTTCCTTGTATTTGCGTATATTTTTTATTTGTGTTTTATTAACCTTGAATTATGGCTGATTTCTAAGTTCAAAAATAAATAAAATGAAATTTTTACAATTAGTTGCTGAGGATGTTATTAAAAAAACTAAAAATATCCTAAGTTTTATAATTGTATTGCCCAATAACCGAAATATTAGTTATTTCAGATACTATTATGCTCAAATTTTGGGTAAAGTAGTTTGGATGCCCCAAATTATTACTATTGAAAAGTTCTTTCAATCTTTGACATCTTATACCTTGGATAATGATATTAGTTTGATTTTTAATCTATATGAAGTTTTTAATGAGGTGTTTAAAGGAGATAAATTTTTTGGAAATTATACAGTTGATGAATTTTTGCCTCTTGGACGTATTATATTAGATGATTTTAACGAGTTAGATAATTATATGATTGATGTCTCAAAGATTTACGAAAATATTTATGACTATAATTCAATTGATTTTGCGGATCAATATTTAGATAGTGAACAAAAGAAAATTATCTCTGATTTTTTAGGAATAATTACAAATAATATTTCAGAACAGAATGAACGGATAGTAGCATTACTTAAACAATTGCCAAAGTTATATTTTCAATATAAAGAACGTTTATTAAAGCAGCGTAAATTGTATTCCGGGTTATTAAAACGTATAATAATTGAAAATCCTGAGAATATCCCCATAGCATATAGAAAATATTTTTTTGTAGGTTTTAATGCTTTAACCAAAACAGAACGGGAGTTAATGCTTTTTTTTAAGCGTAATGCAGAGGCTTATTTTTATTGGGATTATGATGATTTTTACTATAAAGATACACAAAATGAAGCAGGTTATTTTTTGCGTAAAAATATCCCATTGTTAGGAGATGATGGTAATTTTTCTACTGATAATTTTAGAAAGAAAAAGAAAACAATAATTACAATGGCTTTTCCTGAGGATACTCTGCAAGCCAAAGCTATTCCATATATTTTTGAGAAGTTGCATATAAACCCTTCTGATATTCAGGAGCTTTCTGATACGGTAATAGTTATAACAAAAGAAAATATGCTCTTGCCTGTTCTTTATTCTATTCCTCCGACAATTGCTGATGTAAATATAACAACAGGTTTGAGTATAAAAAATACCGCTTTGTATGCACTTGTAGATAATTGGCTGAAAATTCTTTTACAGGTGAAAAATAAACATAGGATTAATTTATCTGATTTAATTCTTTTATTGAAAAATCCTTTGATTTATAATTATTTAATTAGTTCTGTGGATATTTTTAAAAGTTTGGTATCGCAGAAAATTTCGTATATAGAACCAGAGCTTTTAGATGATTTTAAAGAGGATTTTTTACGATTGATGTTTGATAAAAGGAATTTTGAAAATATTTTTATTTTTTTACAAAATTTTTTAAATCTTTTATATTTTCTTTTTTGGAATTCTCAATCTTCGCAAGATAAAACCATAGGCGAGTTCATTTATGAATTGTATATTAAAATTTCTAATTTTAAAAATTTTTTGGAGCAAAAGGGAATAAAAAATTTCAACATTGAAATAGCTTTTCTTTTTATTCGAGAAATGCTTTCAGATATTCAGGTGCCATTTACTGGTAGGACAATTAATGGCTTACAAATTACTACAATGCTTGAAACGAGAAATCTTGATTTTAAGAATGTTATTATTCTTAATCTTAATGAGGAAATATATCCTTCTATGCGTAAAAGAGCAAGCTTTTTATCTGAATTTATTCGTGCTGTTTATGGTTTACCTCTGGTAAAAGCTCAGGATGCTGTTTTTGCCTACTTTTTTTATAGATTACTACAAAGAGCAGAAAATGTCTTTTTATTGTACAATAATTCTTTTAGTAAAAATACACGTGAAAAAAGTCGTTTTATTCAACAATTGGAATATGAGACAGATATAATTACTCAAAAGCTATATTATACAGATATAACAATTCCTAAAATTACGTTGAAAGTCCCTACTATATACAAAGATAGTAGAATACTTTCCATTTTGAATAAATATTTGGAAGGAGAGAAATATTTTTCTGCATCTGCGTTGAATGTATATTTGGATTGTCCACTTAAATTTTATTATAAATATATTGAAGGGATACAGGAAGCAGAGGAATACTCGGCAGAGATTAACGCTGCCCAGTTGGGATCTATATTGCATGCAATAATGGAACGTATTTATACCCCATATAAAAATAAAATTATTACCGAGAAACATATTTTAAAAATTAAACAAAATATTGATCAAATATTACAAGAGGCTGCAGAACCTATTACTTTAACGCCTATAAAACAATTATATAGCGGCTTAAATAAATTGATTTTGGAAGTTATTAAAGAGCAAATTTTAATATTACTTGATTATGATTTAAAAAATCAGCCTTTTAAGATTATTGATTTGGAAAAAGAAATGATTATGCAGGTTCCTTTATTTTCGGGCAAAAAAATAAAAATTAAAGCTATTTTTGATAGAATTGACGAAAAGGACGATGTAATTCGTTTAATAGATTATAAAACAGGGGGTGATGTTAATAAAGCCCGTTTTGATGATATTTTTGATAAAAATAAACCCCATACACATGCCCTATTTCAAATGATGTTATATACATATTTGCATAAAGATACTCCCCAGCAAGTAGAACCTGCTTTATATGTTGTAAGGCAATTAGAGAAACAGGCTTTTAATCCTGCTATTGTTATTGATGGGCAGCGACTTACTAATCGTGAAAATGAGTTATTGGATAAGTTTTATAAAAATTTCAATTTATTAGTAGAAGAGCTTACTGATGAGAATATACCGTTTACAGCTGCAGAGACAACAAAACCGTGTGCTTTTTGTGGGTATAGATATCTCTGTGGTAGATAGTTAAGTTTCTGCAAGCAGTTTTAAATCTGCCAAAGCTATTGCAGCCGCTGCTTCTATGATAACAGGCACACGCAGGACAATAGCTATGTCGTGTCTTCCGGTAATTTTTAGATATTCCATTTTACCTGTTTTGAAATTTAGCGTATATTGGCGTTTATATATACTGGAAGTAGGTTTAATTGCCACGCGGAAAATTATATCATTTCCATTTGTTATTCCTCCATTGATACCGCCTGCATTATTAGTAAGAGTTTTACCGTCAGTAGAAATGAATATATCGTTATATTCAGAGCCTTTCATTTTTGCGGCTTTAAATCCAGCCCCGAATTCTATTCCTTTAACCCCAGGTATAGCAAAAACTAAATGGGAAATATAGCTTTCTACACTATCGAAGAAAGGTTCTCCTATACCTGGGGGAAAGTTTGATATTTTGCATTCAATTAAGCCTCCTAAGGAATCGCCTTCTTTTTGGGCTTGTTGTAGGAGTGTTTGGTACTCTTTTTTTCCATAGATTTCAGATATATAGGCGTTTACTTTTGCTGGCTGGATAATTTTTTTGGCTACTACGCCAGCAGCTACAAGTGGTAAGGTCATTCTTCCGGAGAACATTCCCCCGCCACGATAATCATTAAAACCTTTATATTTTATTTTTGCTGTAAAATCAGCATGTCCGGGGCGGGGTATTGCTTTAAAGATTTCGTAGTCTTTACTTTTAATATTACTATTTTCGAAAAAGATTGTTAATGGAGCCCCTGTGGTATATCCGTTAAATATTCCTGAAAGCAAGATAGCTTTATCAGGTTCTTTTCTTTTAGTAGTTCCAGATTTATTAGGTTGTCTACGTTTTATATCTTTATCAAAATCCTTTTCAGAGATAGGTATTCCTGGGGGTATTCCATCAATAACAATACCCACGCCTTTACCATGCGATTCCCCGAATATAGTTATTTTTAATTTTCTGCCAAATGTGTTCATTAGGCGCTTAGCCTTGTGAAAGCAATTTTTTTACTATATCTGCTATTTTTTTGCCATCTGCTCTTGAACCTAATCTTTTTTGGGCTACTGGCATAACTTTTCTCATATCTTGCATACCTGAGGCGTTCAGTTCTGTTATAATTTCTTTGATTTTCTTTTCCAATTCTTCCTCTGATAGTGGTTGGGGTAGGAATTCTGAAATTACTTGTATTTCTGCCATTTCTTTGTTATATAGGTCATCTCTACCTTTTTGTTTATATATTTCGGCTGAATCTTTACGTTGTTTTACCATTTTTTGCATTATTTTTATAGCTTCTTCCTCGCTGATTTCGTCTTTACCTTTTCCGCTGGTTTTTGCTAATAGTAGTTGAGATTTTATAGCACGCAATGCGCGTAGGCGTTCGCTATTTTTAGCTTTCATAGCTTTTTTAATCTCTTCATCAATTTTTTTTGTAAAGTCCATTTTTGTAGGTTTTATTGGTTATATAAATAGCGTTCTAATTTTTTTTGGTAAATTTCTTTAATTGTTATCAGAATGGCAGATTCCTCTACCATACCGAAGTGAGGATTTAAAGCTGTTCCGAAATATTTCATTGTTGGCGAAAGATTTATATATGCTGTAAAGAGCGGGGGGATACGTATCCCTTGTTCTTTTAATTTATTTTGGAGTATTTTCCAGTCTTGTTGTTGATTATCGCCATTTAAAGTTTTAGCAATTTCATTTTTATATTGTAGAGTTATCTCAAATTCTTTTTTCGGTTTTACTAACTGGCTATTGAAATATTTTTTCATAAAGAATATAATCATTTCTCTTGCTTTCTGTGGAATGGTTCTATACATAGTTACTTTGCCAAAAAAGTATTTTATACGTTTATCTTGATTTACAAGAGCTCCCAAACCTTCCCATAAGTTGTCTAATATAAAAACAGCCTCCTTTGTATGCGCTACCTGATATGCATGAGCTACAAAAGAACGACCTAATTCAAGAGTATTTTTCATATAATCCCGAATAAAAATTTCAGAAAAATCAAAAAGTCGCATTGTAGGAGTTTCTATGGTCGCATTATTAAGCAAAAAATATCTATAACCGCCTAATATTTCTTTTTTTTCTTCATTCCAAACTATAAGCTGCCAAAAAAGCTCGTCAAAGTCATCAATATCATATTCTTTTCCGCTACCACCACCATGTTTAGAAAATGTTTCTTCTCGTAATCGTCCTACTTCAAGCATAAGATTAGGACAATTTCTTTTATGAAAAGTATAAAGCAGATTTCCTCCGTAAGTTGTTCGTTTTAAAAAATTTGCACAACTTTTTATTTCTTTTTCAATTTGATATTTTTTATTCTCCATTGTATTCTTTTTTCAAAGAATAAACCTTTTTACGTAAAAAGTCAACCCAGTCTTTCAAAGTTTTACTTTTATCAAAAAATTCATAAGAATATGGAGCTCCAAAATAAAATTTTATAGTTTTGTTTCTATAATTGAACATTTCATCTGGTAAATAAATTAATTCAAGACCGAATTTCATACCTATGAATTTACGAAAATTAGCAAAATTATAGAAAAAATTAGAATTTCTACCTTCAATATATACTGGTACTATATAGCGGGCATATTGTTTAGCTTTTTGTAGAAAGCTCTTTTTCCACTCTAAATCTTGAATTTTACCTTTAACTTTACGAGATACTAAACCGGATGGAAAAACTATAACGTGTTTATGACTACGATATAGATCTTCCATTGCTCTATTTTGGCTTCTTGAAAATTTTCCGAAAACATTAACTCCTTGAAAAACAGGTTCTAGATTCTTGATGTATAATAGCAAATCATTTACGATAGCCTTTGCCTCTCCGAAAATCCTATTTACTAAATGAATGAAAGCTATTCCATCTAAGCCTCCTAATGGGTGATTAGCAATAAAAACATATCGTTTATCTTTGGGGACTTTCTCTATACCAACATATTCTATCTTTGTATTAAAAAGATTAAGTACTGCTTCTGTGAAATCTGTTCCGTGTTTGTCGCTATTGTTTTTCAGAAAATCATTAATTTCCCGCTGATGCAGTACTTTCTCTAAATAACGAATAACAAATTTTGGCAAAAACTTATAGACTTTTGGTACTTTTGTCTTTAAGACTTCCTTTACGGAAATTTGCACGACAGTATTATTATTGTCGTTCATTTTTTAAGACAAAAATAATAGTTTTAGTTAATAAAATAAATTTGGTGTCTCGCTCGCCTTTGTTTTGGGTCGGACTATGGCTTATAGTCGCCCTGTATTCGCTGCCTAACTTGTCTCCGTCATCACATAAATAATAAATTTTAACTTTTTGACTAAAAATTTGCATTTTATTTATTTTAAGACTAATTTGTGGAAAATATAAAAAAGTTTAGCTATGAAAAAAATAATTGTTTCTCTAATTATTACATTTGCAGCTATATCTCTAATAAATTGCAATCGTTTGGAGAAAAAGTCTAATGCACCTTCTAACACTGCAATCCAAACAGATTCTGTGTCAAAAACGCCAAAGCCTATCAAAATAATTCCCTATCAAGACTATGCAATACTCAATTATAAGTTCAAATATCCTGATACTAACTTTATATTCTTTGCAGCAAAAGATTCTATATTCGTTATTGACAAATTCAACAATAAAATAGGATTTATTCTTGCAGCAAAAAATTTAACAGACTTCTTTGTCAAAGAAAATACATTGGTCTATACCGTACAGAATAAAAAAATGCTGGAATTTTATAAAACTGATATCAGGAAAATAGCGCCTAAAAAAGTATTTTCTATTGATACCAATAAATTTAGATATATGAATAAAAAGGATCAAGATATCTATGGTGAAACAGAAAAAACTAATATAATGACTATTGACAACGATACGATTATCTTGCGAGTTTTTTACTTTATATACCAAGGAGAACCTGCTCCTTCTTTACCAAGTTTTGATTTACTTATAAATACTAAAACAAAAAATACTTCCCTTTATACGTATGATAGGGAGATTATTCAAAATAAAAAAGAGGCTTCTGTTAATAATAATTTTAAATTTTTAGGCGCAAAAGGACTTCTCTATAAAGGTAATGTGATAATTCCAATTGATACTTTAAAAAAATATGCAGATTATGGAGAATTCAGCGACAATAATAGCTCTTATTATAGCTTTTCGCCAGATAAGCATACACTCTTGTGGATTATAGAAACATATATTATGGAAGGCGAGTTATACGATTATTATTATATAAACCTTGATACAAAAAAATTTGTACACATACCAATTGCTTTTAATTATTTTATGTGGGTAGATAAAAATACTCTGCTGTATGTTGATAATAATTCATTAACCCTTAGTTTAATATCTGCCGATCTTTCAAAGCATTTTATAAAAAGCCATATATTACGTTTTATGCCTCAATATAATTCAGAAACTCTTATAATAAATTTTTAATGTTAAACTACAAATTTTGAGCTCGGATGAGAGTTTAAAATTCTCATCCGATAATTTTTTGTTATAAACTATGATATACGTTCAATTGTGCCGAAGCCACGCGATATACTTCGTCCCAATCCAATTAAATCGGGTAATAAAAAATTAGTTATAAATTGTCCTTGAAAAGCTATCATTTGTTTATTTTTAAAACGAGTTTGACGTTTGTATACCTTAGTCTCTACATATAACCGCTGTTTTACCTCATATCCGACCCCTTGAGCAAAACCTAAAATGTGACCAGTTAAAATACTATTCAATATAGCTTTTCGTTCTAATTCATCTGTGGCTGCTATATATCTATGAAAGTTTTTTTGATTTAAAGCTAACCACAGGGTCTTAAAACGATATTTTTGAAAATCCGAAGTTTCTCCTATTTGAGTATAACCGCCTTTAATAATCATATTTTTTACGTAATATTTTGTGTTATCTATTTCTAAAAACTCTATTTTCATAAATAGCTCCATTAACAAATTGGCTCCATCCTCTATGGCTACTAAGGTAGCTATCCCATCTAATACTTTATATTGCACTAATGAATAACGGTATAAATATTTATCTTCAAAATGATTATGCAATAAATCAGAATAGGTTTTAAAATAGTCAGCGAAAAAACCTCGTAATTTATGACCATCACGAGTTTGTAATTTAATCTCCGGAAATGAAATAACAACTATTTTAATTTTTTTCATCATATAGATTTTTTAATAAACGCAAATTTTTCTATATGTGCAATTTAAACATTTATTTTTTGTTTTTGTAGCTTCCGGGTAAATTTCTTCATTTATAATTTTTAGGATTTCCCAAGCTGTTTGGCGGACAAGTTGTTTGTCTCTATCAGTTATTTCAATGGTTTCCAGATGATTTTTGCTTCTGACATATACAACAAATCCTTTGTTTACAGGTTTTTGATATACATCCTCAGCAAGCACTGCATAAGCCCAGAGTTGTTGACGGATAGGAGGATATATACGTCCCTCAAACTGTGAAAATTTATATTCCAGAGGTGCTATTGTTCCGTCAGATAGTTCCAGAATTTCGTCTGGTTTGCCACGCAGGATGCCATTGGATAAATAAGGTGTAATATGTTTTTTTATTACCCCGATACGTTTGCGCAAGTACTCTTTGTTTCTAACAGCCTTTAAATCATGTATTTCTCGTCCTTTGATAACAAGGAAATATTTTTCCTCATATTGCGGTATCCCTAAAACATACTGGTAGTAAATATAGCGAGGACAATAAAGGTAATTGACTATGTCAATAGGCATGATCATAGGAACAGAGCTTTTACTTCGTCGGTTATCAGTTTTTTATCAAATGCCTGTCCAAGCAGGTCGGTTTGTTTGAGTTCTTTTTTGTTCATAGGAAAAATGTAAACAGAATCCTTTTCTGTATCAATAAGCTCCTCTATTTCCAGAGCCAGTGATTTTTTCTGCACATCCTCAATGGTTCCGAGAAAAACAGATTTCTGCACGCGGTAAAGTCCGTAGCGTTTGCAGATTTTTGTAATTTTGTTTCTGACCTTATTGTCCTGAATATCGTACAATACCCAGATAATCATAATATTGTGTTTAAATGATTGTAATGTCAAAATCCTCAGGCACAGGGCGGTTCAGCACCTGCATGGCAAACTGTATAGCTTCCAAAAGCAGAATATCCGAGCGCGTGCGGCGTTTGGCTTTGTAGTTTATTTTGTCCTCATCAATGAATTTTGTAAGTGCTTGCAGCAGAAGTTGTTTTCCTTCTTTGTTGAGCGAAAAACCGCCTG
>CAZWVR010000061.1:0-14767 GCA_964637235.1 uncultured Bacteroidales bacterium
AGAGGAAAGAGAGCCAATGCTAAATAAAAATAAAGATCCTAAGCAATTTGACTTTATAAAAAAGGAAAAGGAGATTATGGAGAAGATGAAAAAGGTAAAAAAATGATATATAAGTCTGGACGGTAGCTGTAAGAAGCTATCGTCCAGAAGTTTATATAGTTAATTGATCTTAACGAATGGAGGTTTAACAACTTTTGCTTTTAGTGCTTTGCCTCGGATATCTATGAATATTTCTGTTTCTGGTTTAGCATATTCAGTTTTTACATATCCCATACCAATGCCTTGTTTAAGCATAGGCGACATTGTTCCTGATGTAACTTCTCCAATGGTTTCTTTATTGTCATTTAAGATATTATAGTGTTGGCGTGGAATACCTTTTTCTTGCATAATAAAACCTATAAGTTTACGATTTACGCCATTTTTCTTTTGCATTTCTAATCTTTCTCTGTCAATAAAATTATTTCCATCTGTAAATTTTACAATCCAAGAGAGTCCTGCTTCAATGGGAGATGTAGTTTCGTCAATATCGTTTCCATATAGGCAGTATCCCATTTCAAGGCGAAGGGTATCTCTTGCCCCTAAGCCTGCTGGCATAAGGTTATAGTTTTCTCCTACCTGCATAATAGCTTCCAAAACTTGTTTTGCATATTCAACTGGAAAATATAATTCAAAGCCTCCGGAGCCTGTGTATCCTGTTGCAGATATTATCATATTTTTTACACCTGCCAGTTCTCCGACAGTAAAGTGATAGAATTTTATTTCTGCAAGGTTAATATCCGTAAGGTTTTGTAGTAGTTCGGTAGCTTTTGGACCTTGTACAGCGAGTTGGGCTGTTTTTTCCGAAGCATTTTCTATTTGGGCGCCAAATTTTTTGTTATGTTCTTTTACCCAGTTCCAATCTTTTTCTATGTTAGCTGCATTGACGACCATTAGATATTCCTCTTGGGAATATTGATATATAATTAGATCGTCTACTATGCCACCTTTACCATTTGGGAAGCAGGTATATTGAGCTTTCCCGGGTTTGAGTTTTGCTACGTCATTAGTTGTTAGATATTGTACTAAATCAAAGGCGTGAGGTCCGCGAGCCCATATTTCTCCCATATGTGAAACATCAAAGATACCAACATTTTTTCTGACATTGATGTGTTCTATGTTTATGCCTTTGTAATATACAGGCATTAAAAATCCTGCAAATTCTACCATTCTGGCTCCACTATCCAGATGAATTTGATAAAACGGTGTTTTTTTCATAGCGTATTTTTTAGATTGTTATTGTATACATTCTTCCTGGTAAAGATTTTACTACTCCTTTCATTTCCATTGAAAAGAGAGTAGTAAGTGTTTTACTTACTGACATATTTGTATTATATGCGATTATGTCAATATTTTGTGGTTGATTATTTTGACTTAGAAAGTCGTAGATGATTTGTTCCTCTTTGTTGAGAGAAGGAAATATTGTTTTTTGTTTTTGTGTATTTACTTGTTGCCAATTCATTTCAAAAATTAAGTCGTTTGCATTTTCAATAAGAGCTGCTCTATTTGTTTTTATAAGGTAATTGCAGCCTTGCATTTTAGTATCTGAGATTCTTCCGGGAAACGTATAAACAGGCGTAGAGTAGTCCATAGCATATTCTGCTGTGATTAGTGAACCACCTTTTTTTGCAGATTGAACTACCAATAGAGCATCTGCTAATGCTGCGATAATTCTATTTCTGTGTACAAAATTTGAGGGTTCCGGTTTTTTGAAATAAGGATATTCTGTAATAAGGGCTCCTGAGTGATCTATTATATCTTTGGCAATTTTTTTATGGGCTTGGGGATAAAGATATCCTAAGCCATGACCAAGTATAGCTATTGTTTCCATATTATATTCCAGAGCTTTTTTATGTGCGCATACATCAATGCCATATGCTAATCCACTGATAATTACTGGTTTTAGACCGCTTTCATTGAGTTCTTTAAAAAATTTTTCACATAATATTTTACCATATTCATCGGGTTTACGAGTTCCTATTACAGCAAGAAATATTTTCTGTTTATATGAGAAATCTCCTTTTTGATATAAAATAATAGGGCTATCGTCAAAATTTTTTAATTTTTTAGGATATTCCTCGTCTAAATAAAATAATACTTTAATATTTTGAGAATCAATGATTTTTAGTTCTTTTTCTGCTTCTTCTAAGGCTTTACTTTGTATAATTTTATTTGCAATAGTTTTGCCTATGCCAGGAATTTTTTGAAGTTTAGTTGGAGAAGTAGAGAAGACTTCTTTTACTCCACCGAGGTATGCTACTAATTTTCTGGCTGTTATAGGACCTATTCCCGGTAAAAGATTTAGTGCTATTTTGTATAATAGTTCCATTATTCTTTGATAATTTCAATACCTCCTTTTGTATGGACTACTATACGAAAGACATCGCCGATATTTGCCCATGCAGAATTTTTTACATTTTGCACCATATTCCCAAAGGCTGTTGGCAAATCCTTTAAATCGTTGTTTTTCACTTTCTGGAACAATATTTTTATTCCTTCTTTAAAATCTTTATTTGCATTTTTGCTGTAATAAATCATTGGATATCCATCTTTATCGTATAATGAATAGATAGTCAGTCCATTTTCAGGTTTAATTTTATTTGTGAAAATTTTTTGTGGAAAAGCTACATATCTCTCTCCCAGTTTTACTACTATAAAGTCAAAGGATATAACATCACCGTAAAGGGTCATTCGGGTTTTATTTACGAGATTGCCGTCTAAATCCATAAATTTGATGGCTATGTATATTGAATCACCTTTTTTTTCCAAAATTTTGTATCTTATCGGGACTATCTCATTTTTTAGGAAGTTGATTTGTTGTTCCAGTTTAGCGATTTTACGTTCTTGTGTTGGGATAATTTTTTTTCTTAAAAAATAAGCCAGAATGCCTAATGCCGCTATTATCAGAAGTATAATAAGCCAAGTTTTGTTTTTCATGGTATTTTTTTTTACGAAATTATAAAAAAGTCTTTAATAACAATGGAAAGTTAAAATATTTTTTTAGGGCGTATCCCTTCGCTCGCTGGGGCTCGCTTCGGGTCGGGTGCTCCGCTTGTATTCGGCTTGGCAAAGCTAAGAGCTACTTTTGTGAGCAAAAAATAAGGCAGTCGGTAGCGCCTTTGGCGACAACACGTCTGCCTAAATTTTTTGCTCACTTTGGCGTGCGTGGGGCTTCGCTAATCGCTCAGCCTCCGCCGCCAAGTAGCTCTAAGCTTTCCCTTCGCCTCATATCGCTCCGCCCCCTTACGCATATACGCTATATACGCCTCTAAATAAAAAAGCCCGAGAGACTTGCTCCCGGGCTTAGGTTCTTAAAATTCAAATTTTAATCCTACATTGAAAGTTCTCGGCAGTCCGACAAATACTCCGGCATTGTTTACAGTATGACGATATTGTGGATTATTGAAGTCAAGGGAAGTGTATTTATTATTATCCACAGCATCGGATACATATATAGCATCTAATACATTAAATACGTGTCCGAATAGACTGAGATAATTCTTGCCTAATGCAAATTTGTAAAGAATGTGTGCGTCAATTAGATAATAATCTGGAACTTTCCATACTTGCTCGTGATCATTGGGATCTTGTCTTGAAATAGGAGCAAATTTTGCGTAATAATCTGTATAATAACGACCATCTAATTGTATGCGTAATCCTTTTACAGGGAGTAATATAAGTGAGCCATAGAATTGAGTTTGCGGAGCGTCTCCAACTTTAATACCTTTAATGTAAATATTCAGAGTATCGTAGTAGACAGTGCTTGTTTGGTCGTCAAATACAGTATATACACCTTGTACATCGTTGATATATTTCCAGTCTCCGAATGAGCCTGCTAAGCTGAGGTGTAAGAAGTTGAATGGTTTGAAGTAGCTTTCAATTTCAAATCCGGTATGTAGTTCATTTAATCCGGTTATGAATGTGAGTTCTTCTTGATTAGTTGATTGGTTATATGAACCAATTGAAATTGCTCTGTCTTTCCATAGAGTGTAGTAGTAGTTAAATCTTAAATCAATAGTTTTTTGTGCATTAGAGATAATACCACCGATTTCGCCGGATTCAAAGACTTCGTTTTTCGGATTTGGAGAAAGTGCATGGAGACGGTCGCTTATTACATTGTCAAAGATAGGCACTTTGGATATATAACCGAGGTTAATATAAGTTTTTAGCCAATCTATTGGGCGATAGCTTAATCCAGTTTTTATTTGATATCCTTGCATATATTTAGACTGCAAAAATAGTTCTTTTGTACTATCGGTAGGATCAGCTACAAAGTGGTTTCTATGGGTGTATTTAACAAATGAATGACCTAATGTCAAGTATGTTGTAAGTTTTGGATTAGAGTATTCAATTTGTCCATAATATCCGAACCAGTTTACTGTATTTGTGAAGTAATAAGCTATTTTGTCGCCAAGTCCTTTTTTGTAATTATCCGGAGTATCAAAAGCATTTCCTGTGAATATGAAATATTTACCACCGAGTAAGTCTCTAACTTCGCGATAGTGGTCTATTTGAGCAATACGCCCATCTATACCGATGTTCATTTTTAGGTTGTCATTAAAATATATACGTAGTTTTGAGAGTATGCCAAGCGTCCATTGTTTATTTACGCTGTTTCTTAATATTCCGAATGCGGTATCATTGTTATTTGCAATGGTTTTATCCCAATCTACTATACGAGAAGGTTGAGAGTCGTAGTCCCAAACCATATGTCCATATGTACCAGAGCCACCGCCAGTACCACCGGAGTAATAAAGTACTGTGAATAGAGAAACTTTTGAATTTAAGTGGTTGTATATGTTCAGGTTAACTAATGGTTTATGATAGTAATTTTCACGTTCGTTTATGAATTTTTTATTGAAACGATGGTGAGTTTTACCGTTCCAGAATTGAAGTCCGTCGTATGAAGGATTAACCCAGTTCCAGTTTTGATTATATAAACGTCCTCTATTTGATTGTGGGAATTTTTCTACTGTTGCATGTACAGCGCCGGGGAGACTCATAAAATATGTAGAATCATAAGCTGCTAAGTTTTGTTGATAAAGGTTTTGTCCGTGTCTTTGTGGTGCACCAAGTGCGAATAGTTCAATTTTATTTTTGTCATTTATCTTATAAGTTGCACCGAAGTAGTATGCATAGGCGTCTGTCCAAGTAGCATCAATAACACCTTTTCCTACTTTTTTTACTAATGCTACACTTAAAGCGAATTTATCATTTATCATTCCTGAGTTGTATGCCACAGTACCTTTAAAGAAGTTTCCTGAGCCATATTCAAATTTAACTATACCGCTTTGTTTTTTTGCTGCTGGACTTGTGATTATATTAAGAGTTCCGCCAACAGATGGAGTAGCTAAGTTAACAGCACTTAGTCCTCTTTGTAGCTGAATAGATGATGTTACATCGGCAATTCCGTCCCAGTTAGACCAATATACCCAGCCGTTTTCCATATCATTAACTGGTACACCGTTGATCATAATAGCCACATTTCTTTGATCAAAACCTCTGACGTTTATACGGGCATCTCCTGAACCACCGCCTTGTGCAGTTGCATATACACTCGGAGTTGAGTTCATAACCAATGGTAAATCTCGTGAACCTAATGTATATTCAAGATTTTTCTTTTTAATTGTAGATATGGCTACTGGTGTTCTCTGTTCAGAAGCACGTTCTGCAACAACATATATTTCATTTAATTCATGTGAAGATGCCTTTAATGTAATGACACCCAAGTCAATTCTTTTGGATTTAATTGGAACATCTAATGTTTTTGTTTCATAACCGACAAATGATATTTCTAACTTCACATTGCCAGAAGTTTTATTTACTTCCAGCATAAAATCTCCGTTTAGGTCTGTCATAGTAGCATTATTGGTGCCTTGTTCTTTAACAATAGCACCAATTAGGGAACCTCCATATTCTTCATCTTGCACATTTCCAGTAATTACGGTTTGTGCATTTACAAAAAAACCAATTAAAAGACCTGTAAATAAAAGTAAAAATCTCTTCATAGCTCTTTTTTTTATTTTTTCAAAAATAAAAATTTTTTCTTTTTAGCAAAAATTTTAATTATTTTATTGATTATCAGTTTATTATAAAAAGATTAAAAAAGTTTTTTATTATTGAAATTTATTTTATTTTTAGCTAAAAATGTTATATGCATACTGCTGATGATAAAAGTAAAGATCATACCGATAAGGATTTTTGGGGTATGACAGAAACTGATTACATTATTTTAATGCATTTAAGCCAGTTTGCAGGTATTATTATCATAGGACTTGGTTTAGTCTTGCCAATTGTAATGTGGCTTTCCAATAAGGATAAAAGTGCATTGATAGACGAACATGGGAAGATAATAACTAATTGGCTTATAAGTGCTGCTATTTATACTGTAATTTCATTGATATTGGTATGGATAGTCATAGGCATAGTTTTTTTGGTAATTTTAACCATTTTAGCAATAGTGTTTCCAATTATAGGAGCTATAAAAGCGAATCGGGGAGAGGTTTTTGTTTATCCGCTATCTATAAAGTTTTTTTAGAATTATCCCAGTGCAACATCTAAAATCATCATGATTACGAAACCTAGTATTACACCGAAAGTTGAGTGATGGCTATTACCGCTTAATTGAGATTCAGGTATCAGTTCTTCTACTGTGACGTAAATCATTGCGCCAGCAGCGAAAGCCAATGCATAAGGCATTATTCCTGAGATAATTGTCATTAGCCAAGCTCCGAATACAGCAGCTATTGGCTCGACTAAACCAGAATATTGGCCAGCCATAAAGCTTTTGTAAGGTGTGCTGCCTGAGGCTCTTAAAGCTGCGGCAACTGCAAAACCTTCTGGGAAATCTTGTATAGCAATACCTATTGCTAATGCCATTGCAACGATTAGACTTTCTGTTGTTCCGAGTATATGAGCACTACCGAAGGCTACACCAATTGCTAAACCTTCTGGTATATTATGCAATGTGATAGCGAATATTATCAGGAATGTTTTTTTTAGGTTTGTTTTTGGTCCTTCTGCATCTTTTTCATCGTAGCCTATATGTAAGTGTGGAGTTATCTTATCCATAATCCAGAGGAATATAGCACCTCCGATAAAGCCAATAGCAGGTGGCAGCCATGGAATCAATTCTGCTTTTTCAGAGAGTTCTATCGCAGGATTAAGCAAAGACCAGAAGCTTGCAGCAATCATAACTCCGGCGGCAAAACCTAAAAATGTTTCCATTAGCCCTTTTCTGACTTTGGCAAATAAAAAAATCAATGCAGCGCCAGCGGAAGTCATAATCCATGCAAATCCGCTTCCTATTAGGGTTTGTATGATATAATGTTGTTCTAACAGAAAGTTTTTCATTTTTTATTTTTTTATCAGTTCTCTGAATTCATTTTTCAGAGAGCTTCGAAAAGGATTTTTTAGTTATTTTGCTGCGAATTTAAAAATTTTGAAGGAATTTTTGATAATTATTCTGTTTTTAATACCCAAAAATCGCACATACCATGATTGGAGAGGACATCTCCATCGTCGGAGTATGTTGTTCCTGCGAGTATAAGATCTCCGTATATATTTCTATCTGAGGCTCTGGCAAAATCATCTGAACCTCCTCCGAAGCATCTTGACCAAATAATTTGACCTTTAACGCCAATTTTGAAGGTACAAAAGTCATAAGAGCCATGATTATTTTGGATATCTCCGTCAGAAGAATTTGAGTATCCGCTTATATATGTATTTCCATTTTCTGCGGAGACGGTAGTTCCATAGTCATCATTAGTTCCACCGAAGCTTTTTTTCCAGTCGATTTGTCCGTCATTATTTAGTTCAATTACCCAATAGTCATATCCTCCGTGGTTGTCTGTAATATCATAGTCATTAGAAGCACTTTGTCCTATTATTATTGCAGAGCCATCGTCTAATAGAGATACATCTTTTGCTTGATCATCGGCGCTTCCGCCCATATTTTTTTGCCATAGCATATTTCCGTTTGCGTCGGTTTTTACAATCCAGTAATCATATTGTCCATAGTTTGCTTCGAGATCACCGTCGTTAGAATAAGAAGATCCTACGATAATATAGCCACCGTCAGGGCAAACTGCCACAGCATTAGCCTCGTCATCGTATGAGCCACCGAATGTTTTTTGCCATTGTAGTTCGCCGTTTGAGTTAAGTTTTAGAAGCCAGAAATCTCTTCCTCCGTGATTATTTGATACATCACCGTTATTTGATGATGCATATCCGGCTACTATATATCCACCGTCTGTTGTTTCTTTTATAGATCTAGCGACTTCGTCGTTTGTACCTCCGAAGCATTTTTGCCATAGGAGATTTCCAGAAGCGTCAATTTTAATTACCCAGACGTCGCTTCCGCCGTGATTTCCGCTAACATCGCCGTCATTTGATAGAGTATATCCTGCTATCACGTAATTACCATTTGAAGTTTGCCATATTGAATTAGCACAATCTGCATCACTTCCACCGAATGATTTTTGCCATTGAAGTTGTCCTTGGGTTTCAATTTTTACAATCCAGAAGTCTGAGGCTCCTTTATTGTTTAGCACATCTCCATCTGAGGAATAGCTTAAGCCGGCGGCTATAAAGTCGTAGTCATCGGAGTATATTGAGCGGAGCATATCGCTATTGCTTCCACCGAAGCAACTTGCAAAGTCGTATAGATTATCTGCTGTTTTAAAGTTTTGGTCGGCGCTATATGTAGTTTTCCCGTTGTATTCTACTTTTATTCTGAAATGATAATATGTGTTGGGTTTAAGGTCATTAACTGTTGCGCTTACATCAAAAAAATCGTTGCCTGTTAGGGTATCTGGATTGGCTTTAATAGTTTGTCCGTAATCTTCCGTTTCTCCGTATTCTATTTGTACACTTACTGTGTTATTTTTAGGATTAACACTTCCGATTAATTTTGCAGAAGTTCTTTTGATAGAGTCTGCTTTTATTGCTTTGGCAATAGGAGTATGTTCTTTATCGCAAGCAGTAATTGTAAAAAAAATAATAATAGCCAGAGGGAAAAGAGTTGTGAGTTTCATAGTTAATGTTTTATATGTAAAAAATTGAGTATTATTTAGTTATTTTTGACTTTGGGCAGGCTATAATTATCAAGCATGCCAAGTCTAAATTTTGAGGTAAATTTATAATAATTTGGTTTAGATAGCAAATTTTAGTTTGTGTTATTTTTATTAAAAAAGTAGTTTAGCTAAATTTGTTTTAATTTAAAAGGGTGTATCCAAAAAGTAATGATGTTATAATTTTTTATTAGCTTTATAGAAAATTTTTTATTGTAAAGATGATAATACGGTAAAAAATTATAAGAAAATAAAAAAGGGGAAGCCTTTTTAGACGCCCCCTTGCTTATTTTTAAAAAGTAGATATTTTTACAATCCAGAAGTCCTCCCATCCATGGGTATGGATATTTTCGTCGTCACTATTAGTATATCCAGCGATTATATATCCTTCATCGGAAGTTTGTTTTATACAATAAGCTCTTTCCTCATAATATCCCCCGAAGCATTTTTCTGATAATAGCTTGCCATTGGGGTCAATTTTTACAATCCAAAAGTCTGCTCCATTAGTATTTGTAATATCTCCATCGTATGAGTCTGTATATCCTGCTATTACATAGTTGCCTTCGGAATTTTCAATTATAGAATAAGCGATATCATCAGAGCTACCCCCGAAAGTTTTTTTCCATATAATATTTCCAGATTGGTTTAATTTAATAATCCAAAAGTCAATCCATCCGTGATTGTAGTCAATATCTCCATTATAAGAAGTTGTTTCTCCGGCGATGAGATAATTTCCGTCTGATGTTTGAATAATAGAGTGGGGAATATCATCCTCGGAACCTCCGAAATTTTTAGACCATTGAATATTACCGGAGTTGTCAATTTTTAGTATCCAGTAATCGTATGTATAGGAGCCATGGTTTCCTTCTACGTCTCCATCAGTAGAATAACTCTCCCCGGCTATGAGATATCCTCCATCTGAGGTTTGTATTATTGAGGCAGCTATATCGTCGTTGCTGCCGCCGTATACTTTTTGCCATTGAATATCACCGGATGCATTAAGTTTAATGATCCAATAGTCATAGCCACCTTTGTTTTCTGTCAGATCTCCATCGTCAGAGTATGAATAACCTGCTACTATAAAACCTCCGTCGGAAGTTTGATAGATTGAGTTAGCCCCGTCGTCGTTACTACCGCCGAGGCATTTCTGCCAGAGTATATTGCCGGAGTTGTTTATTTTAATTATCCAAGCATCCATATTATAATAGCCTTCGTGGTGTCCGACTACATCACCATCAGAAGAGAAGGTATTGCCCACGATTACATAATTACCGTCAGTTGTTTTAATTATTTGATTAGCTACATCATTTTCAGTTCCGCCGAAGCATCTTTGCCATTTCAGATTACCTCTTTCGTCTAATTTAATAACCCATATGTCGTTGTTCATATCGTTAGCCCCATGGCTTCCGCTTACATCTCCATCATTTGAGCCGGTAGTTCCTACTGCTATATATCCGCCGTCGGGAGTTTCTACTATAGATTGGGCAGCATCAGGTCCTGACCCGCCGAAATTTTTTTTGAATTCCAGAGCAGGACTTGTAAATGTCATATCTTCACCGTATGCAGCTTTTCTTTTTTTGTATTTTGCTACTACCCTGTAATGATAGGTTGTTTTTGGCTCTAAGTTTTCCAAGTCTGCAATTACGGAGAAAAAGTTTTCACCGGAGAGTTTATTTGGAAATGCGTCAATGGTATTACCATAGTCTGTGCTTTTACCGTATTCAAAGTATACTGTTACGCTATTGCCATTAGGGTTTACAGTTGCATTGAGTCTTACTTTTCCATTGCCCAGCATAATTGCTTTTTGAGTTGAGACCTCTGGGACGTTTCGTCTGCAAGAGGAGAGTAAAAATGATAAAATTGTCAAAAATGCCATACTTAGAATGCTAAACTTTCTCATAGCTGAATTTTTTTGGATTTATTTATTATTTTTTTAAGTAATTTCTATAATTTTTTATCTATCTGGTTGGATATTAGTTAAATTGGGTATCTAAAATTTTGAGAAGATGTCTATAATTTTTAACAAAAATAAAAAATTTTGATATAAGATTTTTATTTTTTAATATGTTTTTAATTCTTTTTTTTATGATAAAAATCAAGTTTAATTAAATTGTATAAAAAAATCAAGAATTATTGATATAAATTTAGAAGATTTATGTCTTTTAGTTCGACTATGATTTTTTTTGCTTTTATTAGTATTTCATTGATAATAAGTGCATTTATAGGTAAATGAAGTATTTTTTCATCTTTTTTTATTTCAAATAGAGGGTTAGCTTTGTTATCGATAAAGCTTATAATTTTTCCCAGGTTTTTATTTTCTTTTTCTAATGAAAAATTTATAAAAAAGTTATAATCGTAAATTTCAAAGGGTTCATTTTCTAAGAGGTCTATGGGTAAATAAATGTCTTTACCGGCAATTTTTTTTGCATTTTCTATATCATTGATACGATAGAATTTTATAATTTGAGGGGAAGTATCAAATGTAGAATTTTGATAGTCGATTTTAAGAGGTAGGATAAAGCCCTGATATTTAGTAAAAATGAAGTTGATGTTTGAGGGAATTTCGATAAAAATATTTGCTTTGAGTTGACCTTTATATCCGTGAGTTTTTAATAATTTACCTATTGTTATTTGATTTTTATGGTTGAGGATTTTTTTTGCTTTATATAGGTCGATTTTCATAATTTACATTTTAGAAATAAAGCAATTTATAAGGCAGGCTATTCTTGTGTTTTATTGAAATTATTTGAGTAGATAGCCTGCCATTGTTTATATAACTTATTGAATTTCAATATCATAAAACATACGAGCTTGTATTCCTTGTCTTTGTTTTATTTTTTGCCAAGTTTGGTAAATAGGATTATTGTTATGAAGTAGATTTTCTGCAATAGCAGTAAATTGCTGATTTAGTTCAGTATTTAGGATGTCTAGGAAATTTTGCTTTTTAGGTAGAGCTATAATTTGATATTTTTTATTTCCTATACCGGCTATATTTGCTGCTTTTGTTATAGCATCTTGGAGAGTTCCAAGTTGATCGACAAGACCTAAGTTTAGAGCGTCTTGTGCAGACCATACTCTTCCTTGTGCAATACTATCTATGTATGATATTGATTTATTTCTGCCTTTTGCTACGTGTTCTAAGAATGTTTGATATATGTTTTCAATTTGCTTTTTAATAAATTGTTTTTCTGCGTATGAAGGTTTGTGTAATAGACTCATAGCATCAGCATTAGGATTAGTTTTTACGGTGTTTATAGTTATTCCGAGATTATCAGAAAGAGTTTTTGAGAAGTTGAAATATAGACCAAAGACACCTATTGAGCCAGTTATGGTGAAAGGTTCGGCAATTATAAAATCAGCAGGAGATGAGATATAATACCCACCGGATGCTGTGTATTGTCCCATTGAGATTACTATTGGTTTATTTTGTTTTGCTTTTAGGAGTTCTTGATATATAACTTCGGAAGCGAGAGCACTACCTCCGGGAGAATTTATTCTAAGCACTATTGCTTTAATATTTGAATCACTGGCAGCTTTTCTGATAAGTTGTGCGTAATATTGTTCAGTAATTTTTTTGATTTTATATTTTTTACCCGGTGTAATATCACCTTCTGCAAATATTACAGCAATTTTATTTTTTTCTGATTTTGAGGTTATTTGTTCAATTATGTCTTTTACTGATACGAAATGTATTTTTTCAGAGGGTTTAAGGTTTAGAGATTTTTTAATGTAGTCATATACTTGTAATTTAGTTTTTATTGCGTCAATAAATTTATATTTCAATGCGTCGTTATCGGTGGCGATAGATAAACTATCAGCTATGGAGTTTAGGGTTTCAATATCAATTTTACGGGTATTTGATACTGTATCAAGTATTTGTTTCCAGAAAGCTTGGAGGAGTTTAGAGAGTTGTTCTTTATTGGCATTACTCATGGTGTCTTGCATAAATGGTTCAACAGCACTTTTGTATTTTCCGTGTCTTATTATTATGGGTTGTATATCCAATTTATCCAGAGCAGATTTATAGTATGTGAGTTGAATACTAAGTCCCTTCCATAGGAGGGAGCCTGTTGGTGTAATGAATATTTTGTCAGCGACAGTCGAGAGGTAATAAGGGGTTTGTAGATATAGGTCAGAATGAGCGATAATAAATTTACCGCTTTTTTTAAAATCTAACAGAGCATTTCGTATTTCGTCGGCTTGGGCTATTGAAAGTAGTGAATAGTCTAAATCTAAGAATATTCCTGCGATATTTTTATTAGTTTTAGCGTATTTTATTGCTTTAATGATATCGTCAAGCGCCAGTGGTGCATTTTGTTTGAGATTAAATATATCTATGTTTATATCTTTTACATTGTGTTCTGTTATTGGACGGTCAAATCTGAGATATAAAACGCTTTTTGGGGTTATTGGTTTTGTAGTTTTTTGGCTTGCGAGGGAGACAGTCAGAGCAATTATCCATAGAAAACCCAATAGGAACCAAAAGACTATAAGAGCTGTAAGAGTTGCAAGGAATATTTTAATAAAGCTTGTGCCTTTGTTTTGTTTTTGTTTAGCCATTTGTATAAGTTTTAAGGGTTTAGTTTTTGCCAAAGAATATCTTTAAGTTTGTTTAAGTTTTCTTTTGTAAAAGAGGAAATAAATAAAAATGGGGCATCGAGGTTTAATTTTTTAGCTAATTGATTTTTTTCGGTTTCGGTTAATAAGTCTGCTTTTGATATTGCAATAACTCTTTGTTTATCAAGCAGTTGAGGGTTATATTTATTAAGTTCAGAAAGTAGGATTTTATATTCTTTTGTAATATTTTTAGAATTTGCAGGTATCATAAAGAGCAACAGGGAATTTCTTTCGATATGTCTTAGGAATTGTATACCGAGCCCTTTTCCTTCTGCTGCACCTTCAATAATACCGGGGATATCAGCCATTACAAAGGAGTTATAGTCGTAATATTTGACTATACCAATATTAGGTTTAAGGGTTGTGAATGGGTAGTCAGCTATTTTAGGTTTTGCAGCCGTTAAGGTTGCCAAAAGTGTTGATTTGCCGGCATTAGGGAAGCCTACCAGTCCGACGTCGGCAAGTATTTTCAGTTCGAATATGAACCATCCTTCTTTGCCTTTTTCTCCGGGTTTAGCGTTTCTGGGAGTACGATTTGTAGGAGATTTAAAGTGCCAATTACCCAGTCCTCCTTTGCCGCCTCTGAGGAGTATTTTTTCTTCACCGTCTTTTACTATTTCCGTAATAATTTTTTGAGTTTCAGCGTCTTTTACGATTGTACCTAGCGGGACATCTATAATAACGTCTTTACCTGCTGCCCCTGTCCGACGAGCGGCACCTCCGGGTTTTCCATTTTCTGCTTTAATATGTCGTTTATATCGTAGATGTAGTAAAGTCCAGAGTTTAGCATTTCCACGGATTATGATATTGCCACCGCGGCCGCCGTCACCGCCATCGGGTCCGCCCTTAGGTACGTATTTTTCGCGTCGGAAGTGTACAATACCATCTCCGCCGTCACCGGATTTTAAATAAACTTTGACACTATCTATGAAATTTCCGTGATATTTTGTCATTTTCATATTTTTTAGGGCGTGTCCCTCACTGCGTTCGGGTCGGGCTACGGCTTGTATCCCGCATTGTTTCGGCAGGTGGCACTATTTCGC
>CAZWVR010000062.1:0-14654 GCA_964637235.1 uncultured Bacteroidales bacterium
TTACGAATAAATAGCAGTAAAACTAAACTAACTAAAAAGAATATAAATAACGATACTATTGATTTACGCATATCACCAGTTAATTCCTCCATAAAACCGAAAAGAAACGTGCCTAAAACTATTGAAATCTTTTCAACAAACTCATAAAAACTAAAATAAGAAGCTGTATTCAAAGTTTTAGGAATCATTTTTGAATATGTAGAACGCGATAAACTTTGAGTACCTCCCATCAATAAGCCTACTCCAATAGCTAATATAATAAACTCAAATTCAGTATAAGTAAAATAAGCTCCGAGGACGATTATTATCCATACCAATACCGCTATTATCAATGCATAAATGTTGCCAAAGCGTTTTGATAAATATGCAAAAATATAAGCCCCTGGTATAGCTATCAATTGTATTACAAGCACTATTCCAATTAAATGATCATCAGGCACTTTTATTATTTTTGTACCAAAAAATACTGCCATATACATTATAGTCTGAACAGCAGTGCTATATATAAAAAATCCTGCAAGATATATTTTCATATCCCGTGTACGAGTAAATTCTCTGAAAACCCTCGCAAGCTCCCTAAATCCATTGAATAATATCTTGGAAGTAAAGTTCCTATATACCGTCCGTTTGGGTAGATATATAAAAGTATAAGTAGAAAAACCTAACCACCAAATACCTACACTAATAAAAGCCAATTTAAAAGCTAAAACTTCTGATATACCTATCTGCTTATGAAAAATAATAAATATCAAATTGATAATCAGTAAAAGAACAGAGCCCACATAACCATAGGAATAGCCAAGAGCACTAAGTTTATCCATCTTATCAGCAGTCACAATCTCCGGAATAAAAGAATTATAAAAAACTAAACTACCCGCATAACCTATTATAGATAATCCAAAGGCTATTATTCCTATTTCTATATGATTACCATCAAAAAAATAAAGGGCTATACAGGCTAAGGAACCCAAAATCGTAAAAAAACGCATAAATAATTTCTTCCTACCCGTATAATCAGCAATACCCGACAAAATAGGCGAAAGAAAAGCTATCAGTAAAAAGGAAAAAGATAGGGTATAAGAATATAATACCGAATTTATCAATTTAATACCAAAAAAATCTACAATATTTCCATTGTCATTACTCGTGACAGCATTATAGTAAATAGGAAATATCGTAGAAGTAATGGTAAGCTGAAAAGCAGAATTAGCCCAGTCATACAATGCCCAGGCTCGCATTCTTTTAATATTATTTTTCTCTATCCCCATATTTGAAACTTATCTATATATTGATAAATAATTTGTTAACCCTTAAAGAAACTTTACTACAAAAAATTAAGATAATAAATTCTTAATTTTTTCATAAGTCTCCTCTTTAACTGGTACTAATGGCAATCTTAAATTATTTTCTATCAATCCTAAAATATGTAAAGCAGCCTTTATACCAGAAGGATTACCATCTTCAAAAATTGCCTGTATTAAATCTAATAACTTGTAATGTATATCTCTTGCTTTATCATATTCACCTTCTAATGCATACCGAACCATATTAGAAGTTTGTGTAGGTCTTGCCATTGCCACTACTGAGATCACGCCGGAAGCACCCAAGGTTATAAGAGGAAAGGTCAAGGCATCGTCTCCTGAGATTACCATAAACTCACGCGGTTTATTTTTCAAAATTTGCATTATTTGCTCAATATTGCCAGAAGCTTCTTTTACTGCCACAATATTTTTATGCTGAGCTAATTCAAGAGTTGTTTCAGCAGAAATATTAACTTTTGTACGCCCTGGAACATTATACAGTATTACAGGAACAGGAGATACATCAGCAATAGTTTTATAATGTTCAATTATCCCTCTCTGAGAAGGCTTATTATAGTACGGAGCAACCGATAAAATCGCACTTATACCGCTGAAATCTCCGTAATCTTGAATACTTTCAACAACTGCCTTTGTATTATTCCCTCCAAATCCAGCAACTATCGGAACGTGTCCATTGACCTTTTCAATAATAAAATGCAAAACACGTTTTTTTTCCTCCTTGGAAAGCGTCGCACTCTCGCCAGTAGTACCCAAAGCAACAATATAATCAATACCGTGAGTTATAAGATATTCAATTAAACGCTCTAATGCAGAAAAATCAATACTTTTATCACTTTTAAATGGTGTAATAATTGCAACACCAGTGCCTACTAACTCTTTCATATCATTTATTTTTTAGTTTGTATTTCAAGCAAGTATTTCTCTATATTACTAAAAAAGAAATCTAATGTTTCCCCTTCCCTGATTTTAAGCGTCAAATCTGCAAAATTCCATTCTTTATACAATGGCGAAACTTTTAGCTGGGCATTAGATATGGCAAAAATATATGTAAGAGGATATATGTTTTCTAAACTCGCAAGTATCAATATTTCGAAGCCTGTATTAATAAAAGATTTTATCTTACTTTTTATAGGACAACCCCAAAAATTTAACTCTTTTTTTGTAATTACATAATCAGCAACATTATCTTTTACTTCTACATTTTGTTGATAACATAGTGTGATAACTTCAATTTTATATTTACGCAATTTTGAAATAAATTCGTCAATAACTGCTTTTGTATCTTCATTGCATTGAAAAAGTATGCCTATTTTTTTAGCTGTATGTAAATTATGAAAACGTTTTTTATATATAAATTTCTTTGTTTCTCTTAAAAGACACGAATATTTAAATCGCTGGAAAAAATTCATATTTTTATAGACTTTAAAATTATGTCAAAAATAAGCATATACTGCTAATTTCCAAAACAAAATGAAACGATTGATATACTTCTTTATTTTCGTATTTAATTTTACGACTATTTTATTCTTAGCATCTATCATTTATTATTTTTCTCCTTTACAAAAAATTAATCTACAAAATGATAAAACTATCAAAATAATATCTCATAAAATTTTATTATGTGGCAATTTTGAAAATAATAAACTTATTTTTGTTAAAAAAAATGATCAAACATTAGCTTTTTTACCAATTACAGATAATTCGGGCAAACTAAGGGCTATACTTGCTTTCAATTCAATATATCTTAGCCGTTTTGACACTAAAAAAAGAAAATGCTACAAAGTTTTAAAGCCAACATTTTGGAATAAACCTAAATTACCGAGTGAATTTTCTCAAAAAAATATTGAACTATTCATCTATTATGACTATAAAACAGGGGCAAAAGCATTCATAAGTATAAATTTAATTACAGCCTTTTTAACTATAATTTATGTCATAAAATTTTATAAGACAAAAATATAACTATTTCTTCTTAGTATTTTCCGGATTTTGTTGCATATACCAAAATTCATAAGAACGAATTATATTATTCAACTCTATTAAAGACTTTATATTCTCCTTTTTAGTCCTCAATAAATAATTATAAAATTCATTGTTGTATTTACTAAATTTTTTAAAGAAATTGTGATATTCTAATAATTTTTTATTCAAATTTATAATGTTTTGTTTATATTTTTTTAAAGTATCTTGCAACAAAAGAATTTTTCCTTTATAAATATTTTCTGTTTTTAATATACTATCATTGCATTCGACATAATAATTATGCAAAATTTGTTCAGTAGATTTATACAAAGTTCTATATTTATGCACTAAGTAATAAAAATAAATACTTAAAACAATAAGCATAAAAAAAGATATCTTCAACCATTCTCTTTTTATAAACCTCCATATTATTTGTAAATAAAATGTAATTTTTGATTTTTGCATTCAAAAATATTTTTAGCAAATGTAAAATATAAGTAATAGAAAAAAAATTTTTACTAAAATATTAAAAATACTTTTCTAAAAATTAGCTATCACTATGTTTATGTGCTTTTAGTAATATTATTACATTACGCATAAAATTAGAAATTTGTTTTTTAGATAAAAAATTGTAATTTTGCACGACTTAAAAATATATAAATATGCGATTTCCTGAATATAAACAGCTGGATCTACCTAAAATTACTAATGAGATACTTAACTTCTGGAAAAAAAATAAAATATTTTATAAAAGCTTAAAAATCAGAGAAAATAATAAGCCTTTCGTTTTTTACGAAGGTCCACCCTCCGCAAATGGAATGCCCGGCATACATCATACTCTTTCTAGAACTCTAAAAGACACATTCTGTCGATATAAAACAATGCAAGGATACTACGTAGAAAGGAAAGCAGGCTGGGACACACACGGACTGCCAGTAGAAATTCAAGTAGAAAAACTTTTAGGAATTAGAAAAGACGACATCGGTAAAAAAATATCCATAGAAGAATATAACAAAATATGCCGAAAAGAAGTAATGAAATATACTGATAAATTTGAGGAACTAACCGAACTAATGGGCTATTGGTTAGATATGGATAATCCGTACATCACATATCATTCTAAATACATCGAAACTCTATGGTGGCTACTTAAACAACTATATAATAAAGGACTACTTTACAAAGGATATACAATCCAACCATACTCCCCTGCCGCAGGTACAGGTCTAAGCTCCCACGAATTAAATCAACCAGGATGCTACCGACCTGTAAAAGATACCACCGCAACGGTCCTATTTAAAGCTATAAAAGACGATAACTCTAAATTCCTATTTGAAGATACAGATACTGATGTCTATTTCTTAGCTTGGACAACTACTCCTTGGACACTCCTATCAAATACTGCATTAGCAGTAGGTCCTGAAATAACTTACAGAAAAGTCAAAACATATAACCCATACACAGGAGAACCTATTACAGTAATCTTAGCTGACGAACTCGTAAATAATTACTTCCCTAAGGAAAACGAAAACCTCGACTACGAAAACTATACTTTTAAACCCGGAGACAAAAAAATCCCATATATACTACTTAGTACAATAAAAGGTAAAGAACTTTTAGGAATACGATACGAACAACTCTTGCCATATAAACAACCTGAAAATGGCGACGCTTTTAAAGTAATTACAGGCGATTTTGTTTCAACAGAAGAAGGTACTGGAATTGTACATATTGCTCCCAGCTTCGGTGCTGATGACTTTAAAGTAGCTCGCCAACACGGCATAGGCGCACTAACTCTCGTAGACAAAAAAGGTAAATTTATTGACGGATTGGGTGAATTCAGCGGTAGATATGTGAGAGTAGAATATAAACCCGACGAAGGTGATGTAAATATAGATATCGTAGTAAAACTTAAAAAAGAAGGTAAATTATTTAAATCAGAAAAATACGAACACTCATACCCCCACTGTTGGAGAACGGATAAACCTATAATTTATTACCCATTAAACTCTTGGTTTATAAAAACCACTGCTCTAAAAGACCGAATGATAGAGCTAAATAAAACTATCAATTGGCAACCACCATTTACAGGAGAAGGTCGCTTTGGTGAATGGCTCGAAAATCTCGTAGATTGGAATCTTTCTCGTTCCCGTTTCTGGGGTACACCACTCCCTATATGGCGAACAAAAGATGGTAAAGAAGAAAAATGCATCGGCTCATACGCAGAACTAAAAGAAGAAGCTGAAAAAGCTGTTAAAGCTGGTTTTATGAAAGAAAATCCTCTGAAAGACTTTGACCCCAACGATTTCTCCGAAGAAAACTATAATAAATTTGACCCGCATCGTCCATACGTAGATGAAATAATACTCGTATCTAACTCCGGTAAACCTATGTATAGAGAACCTGACCTCATAGACGTATGGTTCGACTCCGGAGCTATGCCATATGCACAACTACACTATCCCTTCGAAAATAAAGAAAAATTCAAAAAATATTTCCCCGGAGACTTTATATCAGAAGGGGTAGATCAAACACGAGGTTGGTTCTTTACTTTACACGCAATAGCTGTCATGCTATTCGATAGCGTCGCAGTTAAAAATATCCTATCTCACGGACTTATATTAGACGCCAAAGGAGAAAAAATGTCAAAAAGAAAAGGTAATGTAATAGATCCCTTCAAAACATTTAATGAACACGGCTCAGACGCAGTTAGATGGTATCTTATGACCAGTACTCAACCATGGGATAATATAAAATTCAACGAAAAATATGTAAAAGACATTATTCGCAAATTCTTTGGAACACTATATAACACATATGCCTTCTTTGCTTTATACGCAAATATTGACGGTTTTAAATATCAAGAAGAAGAAATTCCTATCAACGAACGCCCAGAAATAGATAGATGGATAATATCACTGCTAAATACTCTAATTAAAACTGTCACAGAAGCTTACGAAAATTACGAACCAACAAAAGCAGGTAGAGCTATTCAAGAATTTGTTATAGATCATCTTAGTAATTGGTATGTACGCCTAAATCGTAAACGTTTTTGGAGCTCTGAATACAATAAAGATAAAATAGCTGCAAACTCTATATACCGCTTTAATTACTGTCGCCCAACTAATGGCGCCTATGGCTCCTTTCTATGCTGAAAAACTTTTCTTAGACCTCAACGGAATAACTGGCAAAATTCAAGCTGAATCAATACATCATACAGACTTCCCTGTTGCAAACGAAAAACTTATAGACAAAGATTTAGAAGAACGTATGTTCTTAGCGCAAAAAATTTCTTCAATGACTCTCGCTCTCAGAAGACAAGCTAAAATAAAAGTAAGACAACCTCTACAACGGATCCTCGTCCCGCTTATATACCCTGAGATGGAAGAAAAAATAAACTCCGTAAAAGATATTATTCTCACTGAAACAAACGTTAAAAATATTGAGTTCATAAAAGATACTACCGGCGTAGTCATTAAAAAAATAAAACCCGATTACAAAAAATTAGGAAAAAAACTCGGCAAACTAATGAAAAATGTGGCAAAAGCATTAGCTGAATTCTCACAAGAAGATATATATAAATTTGAAAAACAAAAATATTGGAACTTCAACTTCAATAATCAGCAAATAACAATATCAATTGATGAGGTAGAAATTCTTACTGAAGATCTCCCAGGATGGCTAACTAATACAGACGGCAAATATACAGTCGCACTTGATATCACAATAACACCAGAACTTAGACAAGAAGGTATTATCCGTGAACTAATTAACAGAATTCAGAATTTTAGAAAAGAACTCGGTTTAGAAGTCACAGACAGAATAAATTTACAAATTCTTGAAACAGACCAAATCAAAGAAGCTATAAATAAATTTGGCGATTACCTCGCAAAACAAACCCTTGCAAACAAAATAGAATTAGTAAAAGAAATCAATGATTCCACAAATACAAAACCTGTGGAAATATTTGACGAGATATCAAGTATTATCAAAATAGAAAAATATACATCGGAATAATTTTTGTTATTAACCTAAAAATTACTATGTTATGGCAGAACCAAAACTCAGATATTCAGACGAAGAATTGGAAGAATTCCGTCAAATAATTCTGGAAAAATTAAAAGAAGCTAAGGAAACCTACCAAATGTATAAGAACATGCTCACTCACGAAGAAGATAACTCTGATGCTGACACCGCTCCTACATTTCACGGTTTGGATGACGGATATTATGAACTAACAAAAGAAGAAATTGCACGACAGGCAAATCGCCTAAAACGCTTTATAAGAGATCTGGAAATGGCTCTGATAAGAATTGAAAACAAAACCTATGGCATTTGCCGCGTGACAGGTAAACTAATCTCAAAGGAAAGACTTAGAGCTGTACCTCATACTACTCTTAGCTATGAAGCTAAAATGAAAGGTCTGGGCTGAAACTAAATGCTTTAAAGGAGACGTCTAAAACGGCGTCTCCTTTTTTATTTCCTATAATCTCTACAACAAATAAAAATTTAGAATACGCTTGCTTCTGGAACCGATCTTTTTATATTGTCAAATCAACTTTATCATCTTGTTCGCCTATAAATCTCTGACAATACGGACAATAATCCAATTCCGATGATAAAATTGCCCCACAATAAGGACATTCTCTAAAAGCAGACTTTTTGCCCACCTGTCTCCTATCAACTACTCTCCTTAGCTTAGACTCTTTATTCCGAAAATCATCTTTTGATATTTCCGTATCTGCTTCGCCCAATGGATAAAAATATTCCTGCTTCTGCCACCCATTAGGTGAAAGATACCGCTCAATAAAGCTTTCTCCACGAGCTATGCTATACCTGTCTCCCTGTACAACCCCTCTATTAAACTCCCTTTTTAAAACAACTCTCAATTTCTTATTTCCCTCCTCCGGCAATATTGACAAATTACTCAAATCCAAAAGCTTAGTATATTTCCTATCTCCTAAATAAATATTGAAAAAAAATAAACGTGGTGTATGATTTACCAAATAGGGCAATATCTTACGATTTAATTTCAAAGATATTGCCTTCCCATCTATTTCAATATTACAAATTACATTGCCTTCTTTATTTATACATTCCATCTTTATGAGTTTATTAAAACTTGCATTACCTCCTCTTTATCCCTTTGCAATTGAACACGTAATTGCTCTATGGAAACAAATCTCTTTTCATCACGAATATACCGAAAAAATTTTATTGTTATTTTCTTTCCATATATCTTTTCTGAAAAATTAAAAATATGCGTCTCTACCGTAGGCTCAAATTCACGAGAAATTGTAGGTTTATAACCTATATTTGTCATTGACCAGTAAGGTACTCCATCTATTTCCGTAATAGTAGCATATACCCCAAATTTGGGCAATAGCTTTTCAGCAGGAACTTTTATATTGGCTGTCGGAAATCCTATTTTCGTTCCTATCTTTAAGCCCTCTATAACCTCTCCTTTAATAAAATATTTATATCCCAGATAAATATTTGCTTTCGCTATATCTCCATTTTGAAGTGCCTCACGTATCTTAGTAGAACTTATATTTTCACTGTTAATATATAATGGATAAACATAAACTACATCAAAATTGTATTTCTTAGATAACTCATTGATTATTTGGAAATTACTTTCTCTATTCTTGCCAAAACGATTGTCATAGCCGACTACTAATAATTTTATTGTTATAAACTGACGCAAATATTCAATAAACTCTCCAGCAGATAAATTAGCCATCTTTTTATTAAATTCTATCAAAAAGATATAATCTATGCCTTGCTTTCCTATTAAAGATATTTTTTCATCAAGTGTATTAAGAAATTTTATATCATAATCTGGATTTATCACTTTCCTTGGATGATTTTTAAAACTAATCACTACTGAATGTGCACCTATACGCTTTGCATTTAGTCGCAATTGCTTTAAAACTTTTCTATGCCCTAAATGTACCCCATCAAATGTACCTATGGTTATAGCAGCTGGCTCTATATACGATATATTTTGCTCTGTAATAATTTTCATATAACTTTTTTGGTGTAAAGATAATTTTTATTGATGAATTTCTTTGCTAATATAAAAATAATAGATTATTTTTGTGAAAAATGTTAAAATATGAAAAATTCAAAACAAATTCTGAGTATTATTTTTATTTTATTAGCATTTTTTTTATTTGCTTGTAATAAAGAAAAAAATAAACAAAACAACAATAAAATATCAACTGACTCTTTGACAATTACTGATACTTCTAAACTCGACCAGAATTTGGACGTGGCAATGACTATCTTTTACTCGCTACCATCGCCCACAGAAATATCAACCCTATTATTAGACAATAAAGGCTCCTTTTATGATGAATCCTTACTTAATCCGCTTACTAATGCAGATAAATACTCCACTGACTACGCAATGGCTATAAACCTCGGTATATATTCAGCTGATTTAAGTTATGCTGGAATCTTTGAACAAAATCAAACAGTTGTAAATTATATGGCAACCGCAAAAAAAATTGCAGAAAAATTAGGCATCTTAGATGTATTTGATGAACAAAAAATTAAAGAAATTGAAAATAATTTCAACGACAGGGATAAAATTATGAATATTATTTCAAAAACATATATGGAATCTGATGCCTATCTGAAAGAAAACAATAGAGATAAAATTGCTATGCTTATCATGATTGGCGGTTGGATTGAAGGAATGTATTTAGCTTGCAGTATCGCTGAAAAAAATAATTTCTCAAATAATGACTTAGTAAGCAGTATCCTCGAACAAGATCTCTCATTAGATTTACTAACAAAACTATTCAAAAATTATCCAAAAGAACCTATGTTTAAAGACTTGAAGAAAGATATAAATCAACTAAATAAATTATATAAAGACATTAACGACCAAATCGTTATAAATCCAGATGGCACTCTTACCACAAATAAGCAGAACCTTCTAAAAATAAAAAACACATTTGCAAAAATAAGAAACAAATATATCACGTTATTTTAAAAGCCTTACAAATATCCGCATATGAGAAAATTAATAATTTTAACTATTTTAATATTCGGTTATATAGTTTCGTTTTCCCAAAATTATGCAAGTTGTAGAGAATTTGCTCTTAAAAAAGAAAGTGAATTCTTCGCAAATAATGATTATATCAGTGATGGCAATTATTATGCAAAAATACTCGGACCAGGAGATATGGCACAGGTATATAAACCATTTCTTAGAGGCAACAAATATAAAATTATAGCCTTATGTGGTCCAAATTTAAATGGAATTACTTTACAAATAAAAGATTATAGAGGATATAGACTTATATATGAATCGGAGAAACCAGATTCTTTAATTGTTTGGGAAACAACACCTAAACGGTCATCAAACTATATAATACGAGTATCTGTGCCTAAAAATGCCAATTCTGAGGCAAAAGAAGATTGCGTTGTTTTATTAGTTGGCTTCAAAAGAGCTTCAAAAGAGCAATAGCTCCAAAAACCACATAAATAAAGACACTCATAGTAAAACATTATATTTTCATCATAGAATTTCATTATTCTATCAAAAAAATGTTCTTAATTTTTTTTGAATTTTGAAAATAATATTTATTTTTGTTTGCGATAAAATATAAATTTTTATTAACCCTAAAATTTACAACTATGAACAAAAGTGAATTAGTTTCAGCTATTGCCAAAGAAAGCAAACTGACAAAAACCCAAGCTGCAAAGGCTCTTGATGCATTCTTAAGCGTTACTAAAAAAGCTCTCGCTAAAGGTGAAGATGTAAGATTAGTCGGTTTTGGAACTTGGTCAGTAAAAAAACGTAGTGCTCGTAAAGGTCGTAATCCTCGTACTAAAAAAGAAATTACTATTCCTGCAAAGAAAGTTGTTAAATTTAGACCAGGTTCCGACCTTGCAAAAGCTGTGGAAAAATAACTTAAAAGCTGCCTTTCGGCAGCTTTTTTTATATAAAAATTTCACAAACTGCGTAAGCTAAATCTCCATTCTCATAAACTCTTAGCCACACGGTAAATTTCCCATTTAAAAGTTAAATTATATCTTTGCACAAAAAAATGTCTGAATACGGAAAACTTTTTGCAGCTATCTATGATCCTGTCGTCTATCCATTTTTAACGCACATTCGGAAACATACTGCCCAAATAATAAAACAAACAAATGCAAAAAAAATCATCGATTTATGTTGCGGTACTGGTAATCAACTAAAACATCTAAAAAAAAATGGTCTCACAGACATAATTGGAATAGACATCTCCCCATTTATGATAGAAAAAGCCCGTAAAGGCAAAATAACAGTAGAATGTGAACTAAAAGACGCAACAAATACCGAATTCCCATCAAATACCTTTGATTTAGCTATGGTAAGCTTCGCTCTACACGAAATGCCATGGCAGAATGCTGAAAAAATTATCAATGAAGCATTTAGAATTATAAAACCTGGTGGCTTCTTCCTCGCGATAGATTATTGCATAACATCTAAACCTTCTGTGCTGGGACGAATAGGGCGCAATCTAATAGAAAGATTAGCAGGTAAAGAACATTACAATAACTATAAATATTTCATAAAACATGGTGGTCTGGCTGAACTACTTAAACAGAAAAAACTTATAAAACAATCTTTATTTCTATTTAAAGCAGTTGCTGTAAATCTATACCAAAAATAATTCATACAAACCGAATTATCGCTAAAATATAGCTATTTATCAACAAATATTTAGCAACGAACAAAAAAAATTTGTTTTTATCTTTATATTGTTTATATTTCCAACAAAAAAATGGGATTCTGGGATAAACTAAAAGGTGAACTTATTGATGTCATAGAGTGGATAGACCAAACTAATGATACATTGGTCTATCGTTTTGAACGCTATGGCAATGAAATAAAAAATGGTGCCAAACTAATTGTTAGAGAATCACAAGTGGCTGTTTTTGTAAGCGAAGGTGAACTGGCTGATGTATTCCCGCCCGGGACATACACATTGGAGACAAAAAACTTACCTATTCTTAGTACATTAAAGGGTTGGAAATATGGCTTCAAAAGCCCATTCAAAGCCGAAGTATATTTTGTATCAACTCGTCTATTTAAAAATATGAAATGGGGTACTCCGAATGTATTTTACATCAGAGATAAAGACTTCGGGAGAGTCTCTTTGCGGGCATTTGGTACATATACATTTAGAGTCTCAGATGCTGCAAAATTTATACGCAACGTCTCTGGTACTGATGGAGAATTTACAACTGACGAAGTAATAGGAGAACTACGAAGCCTTATTATCACCCATTTTATTGATGCAGTAGCAGAAAGTGGATATTCATTATTAGATTTAGCCTCAAAACAGCGTGATTTATCTCTCGAAATTCAAAAAAAATTACAAGATGATTTTGTAGAGTACGGTCTTGAAATAGTAAAATTCCTTATAAATAGCATAACACTACCAGAAGAACTGCAAAAACGTCTTGATGAAGGCACTGGAATAAATATGTTAGGCGATTTGAACAGATATCAGCAAATGAAAGCAGCAGAAGCAATGGCTAATGCTGCTCAAAACCCCAGTGGTATGGGAGGCGGAGTAGAAGGCATACTCGGAATGGCTTTTATGCAACAAATGATGAATCAGCAAAATAGGGCTTCCACTATGCAAGGTGCACCTGTGCCTCCACCACCTCCAATGCCCCAATTCTACGCTATTATAGGCAATCAGCAAATAGGACCTCTTAACACTGAACAAATAAAACAATATATTAATGCTGGACAAATAACGCCAGATACGCTCGTATGGAAACAAGGAATGCAAAACTGGGTTGCAGCTAAAACATTACCAGAACTGACAGTATTATTCGGAGCTCCAAGTTCTCCTCCTCCACCTCCACCACCCCCTCCAGCAGGCCAATAATAAGAGAACCTAATAAAATAAAATTTACTGGTATAGAAACGTGAACAACCTAAGGCTGGCTAAAAACTCCCCCTCTGTTTGTAATCAAAAAGTATGAGGGGGAGTAAAAAAATGAAAATCAATACATTATAGCGCCGTTATTTTCTGTTTTTTGACTTTTTCGTGAGCTCAATATTAGTTAACAGTATTACTAATTCAAATTAAAATGATGATAAAAATAAAGCCATTTTAATATGAAACAAAATACTATTAAATGCTCTAATTGTGGAGCAACATTAGAATTCCAACCGGGAACAACTAAGTTGGTATGCCCTTACTGTGGTGCAGAAACTCCAATAGAAACAAATGCAGAAGATACAAACTACCTGCAAAAAATACCTTATGAAGAATTTATTTCTAATGCTTCAAACGAAGAAATTACTGATACTCAAATGGTTGTAAGTTGCCCCACTTGCGGAGCAGAATTAACATTCCCTTCCAATGTTGTTTCTGCTGAATGTGCTTTCTGTGGAACGCCTCTAATACTAAAAGAAGCCATAGAAAAAAAACTTATTAAACCCAGAGCCATTATTCCTTTTAAAATAAATAAAAAAGAAGCAATAGAAAAATTCAGAACATGGCTTTCCAAAAAATGGTTTGCCCCAAGCAAAGCTAAAAAATACAGCAGATTAAACGAAAAAATGCGAGGAGTATATGTCCCTTACTGGGTATTTGATGTTTACACTATAACAAAGTACACAGGAGAAAGAGGGGACAGATATCAAGTCACTGTAACGCGTACAGATTCAGAAGGCAAAACATACACAACAACCGAAACTCGCATCCGCTGGACCCCCGTAAGTGGCACAATAAAAAAACAATATAAAGATTTTACAATAAACGCTTCAAAATCCTTAGACAGCAAAGTCTATAAACATATTAAAGGAGGTTGGGACTTCGCAGAAGCTCAGCCATACTCTGAACAATTTATGGCAGGTTTTGAAAGCCATACATATCAGATAACTGTTCAAGAAGGCTATCAAACTGCGCAATCATTGATAAAATTTGATCTACAACAAGAGGTAAGACGCGATATAGGAGGAGATGAACAACGAATTCATTCTATGCACATAGATTATATAAATCCAGCTTTTCTTCTGGCATTTTTGCCTATATGGATAAGTTCATATCGCTATAAAAATAAAACATATCGTTTTGTAGTAAATGGACAAAATGGCACAGTAGGTGGTGAATATCCTAAAAGTTGGTTTAAAATTATGCTTGTAGTCTTACTAATCCTAATTGTTATTGCTACTTTGCTATATTTCTTTACACAACAAAATTAAAAAAAATTAACACTATAAATTTGCATTCAGATAAAAAAGGATATATCTTTGCCCACGTTATTTGTCTGGGCGCGTAGCTCAGTTGGTTCAGAGCACCTGCCTTACAAGCAGGGGGTCAGAGGTTCGAATCCTCTCGCGCCCAC
>CAZWVR010000063.1:0-14623 GCA_964637235.1 uncultured Bacteroidales bacterium
AATAAATACAATCAAAAGATACGAATCTACCAAAACTGAGATAATACAATATCTCAATGGGTTAATTATAAAAAATACGAATATAATTATACTGATGGACGAAATACTTCTCATATAAAATATCATTGGAATACTTCCAATAATAGCTGGGAAAATTATAGAAAGTACACATTTCAATGGAAGGAAGTATTTACTGATGTTAATGATTTAACCGAATACAGCCTAAATATTTATCCTAATCCTGCAACAGATGTTATTTTCTTGCCATATCAGAATGCACGTGTTGAAATATTCAATACAAATGGACAAAAAATTATTGCAAAAGATATAACAAACGGTTCGCTGAATATCAAAGACTTAACCAATGGGCTTTACATTATAAAAGTTAATTCAGCAGAAGGAAACTTCACAAGTAAGTTTATCAAGCAATAATTAGTGGCAATTAAGAATAACTAACGGGATTAGCAAAGCAAATTTACTATTAGACAGTGCTAATCCCGTTTTTTTTATGAAAAAAATTTCCGAATTTTATCTATAATAAAATCTTGCTGCTCCCGTGTAAGTTCTGTATGCATAGGTAATGAAAGCACAGATTTTACAAGTTTTTTAGTATTTTCCAGAGAACTTCTAACAACAGCGATATCCTTAAAAGCCTCTTGTTCATTAATTGGTAACGGATAATAAATATTTGCGGGTATTCCTTGTGAATTTAAATATTGTTTAAGTCTATCTCTTTGACCATCTTGCACAATTATAGTGTATTGATGAAAAACATGAGAGGAATAAGGCATTTGCTGCGGAAGTAATATCTGAGGAATATCTTTAAGATTCTCAGAATAATATTCTGCTGCACGATATCTCTCATTATTATATTGTTCCAAATAATTTAATTTAACATTCAAAATAGCTGCTTGAATAGTGTCTAAACGAGAATTGACACCAATATATTTATGATGGTATTTAATATTTTGTCCATGATTTGCGATCATTGCTAACTTTTCGCCTAATATTTCATCATTTGTGAAAATAGCTCCTCCATCACCATAACAACCAAGATTTTTTGACGGAAAAAATGATGTACACCCGATAGTTCCAATAGTTCCCGTTTTCTTTACAGTTCCGTCTGAGAAACGATACTCTGCACCAATAGCTTGGGCATTGTCCTCTATCACGAATAAATTATATTTTTGTGCTAATTGCAGCACTTTTTCCATATCTGCACTCTGTCCGAATAAATGTACAGGGACAATTGCCTTTGTTTTATGTGATATAGCTTGCTCAATTTCATCAGTTTTAATATTAAATGACCTATAGTCCACATCTATTAAAACAGGAGAAAGACGTAATAATGCAACAACTTCTGCTGTGGCTATATAAGTGAAAGCAGGTAGGATAACTTCATCTCCCGGTTCAAGATCTAATGCCATAAGAGCTATTTGAAGGGCATCTGTTCCATTACCGCATGGGATAACTTTTTTTACATTTAAATATTTTGCAAGATTTTGAGAAAACTCTTTAACAGCAGGACCATTAATAAATGCTGTAGAATTTATCACTTCTGAAATAGCCTCATCAATCTGATCTTTAATTTTCAGATACTGACCATAAAGGTCAACCATCTTAATGCTATCCATAATTTTTTTGACCAAATATAGAAAAAAATTATTTTTACAATCAAAACTACACCTATTTTGGGATACTAAATATTGAGAGCATTGTATCGTTAAACTATCATGATAAGCTCACAAGCAATTTAAAAATAAATAATACTAAATGTCTTATCATAAGAACATATTTTTTATTGCAGGCAGAAATTATAGAGCATCGGGAGTTTATTTACCTAATCACAAAATAATCATCACTGCAAATGAAGCAATTGCAAATCAGAAAGAAGCGTTAGTTAAATTTTCCAATAAACATAAAGAAATTCTACCCATCATATATTCAGATAGTTTATTAAATTTAGCCTTCATTCAAGCACCAGATTTAAAAGAATATACGAAATTATCATTTTCATCCATAGCAGTTTCTGTAAACCAAAATATTACAGTAATAGGCAAAAGCCTTCTGGGGCATCCCATTGAAAAAATGGTAATTATAAAAGGCTTCACAGACCTTAACAATAACAAAGTCTATGATATTGATACTCAATTAACAGAGCAAACTAATGGAGGATTGGCTACTGATACTTATGGAAATATTATAGGAATAGCAATAAGAAATTATTCAAAGAAACAAGATATAATCCTTCCGGGAAACATCATAATGCCTATATTAGATGAATTAAAACAAAAAAAATACGCTTTATCCCTGCGTTGTCCCGTATGCCATAAAATAATATTAAAAGAAAATATAATAGAAAAAACATGTCCCAATTGCGGAATAATACTTGATGACAAAATCCTTGGTAAAGAAATCCCCAAAAAAGATGAAATAACACTAAAAGTAGAAAAAATTCTCAGTTCATTGGGTAAAAATATAGCGCTTTCAACAATAGGCAAACATTTTTGGGAAATTGAAGAAGGCTCTGCAACAATTTATATTCGATACGGAGAAAATGAAAACTTTATTACAGCTTTCTCTGTATTAACAGAACTCAAAGATAAAAATAAAAGCAAAGTATTAGATTTTCTGCTTACGGAAAATGAAAAACTTCCTGAACTTTCTTTTGCTATACATAAAGATCTTATCTTTTTAGTGTCTAACTACATATATAAAAAAGACTTTGACGAAAAACTCGGAAGGAAAATTTTCCACAATATAGTATATTATGCTGATTATTACGATGATATAATAATAAAAATGCAAGAGGAATGAAATATCAATGGATTTTTCAACGGCAGGCAGATATAAAAAAAATCAGAACTCTATCAACACAAATAAAAAATTTGCCTCAACCAATAATAAATATACTTCTACAACGAGGAATAACAAACCTTAATGAAGCAAAAAAATTCTTCAATCCCTCAGTTAATGACTTATACGACCCTTTTCTGATGGCAGATATGAAAAAGGCAGTAGAAAGATTAGATAAAGCTCTTACTAATAATGAAAAAATTCTCATCTACGGCGATTATGATACAGATGGAACTACTGCTGTAGCCCTGATGTATCTATTTCTAAAAAAATTTACAAACAATATAGATTACTATATCCCTGATAGATATAGCGAAGGATATGGCATTTCTATGCAAGGCATAGAATATGCCGCTAAAAATAAATTTGACCTTGTAATAGCCTTAGATTGCGGAATAAAAGCCATAGAACAAATAGAACAAGCAAATAAATATGGTATTGATTTTATAATATGCGACCATCATACCCCAGGAGACCAACTGCCTAACGCCACAGCAGTTTTAGACCCCAAAAGAAAAGATTGCCCATATCCATTTAAAGAACTTACTGGCTGCGGTATAGGTTTTAAGCTTACCCAAGCCTTTACTATACATAAAAAACTAAATCCATCCATAGCCTTTGAACATCTTGATTTAGTAGCAGTTTCCACAGCAGCAGATATTGTCCCAATAACTGAGGAAAACAGAATTTTAATGTACTATGGTCTAAAAATGCTAAAAAATACCAGAAAAAAAGGTCTAAAAGCCCTGCTTTCAACGGCACAAATAGATAAAAAAGAAAAAATAGAAGTCTCAGACTGCGTATTTAAAATAGCTCCACGCATAAATGCAGCAGGTCGTATAAAACACGCTAAAAATGCTGTCAAACTCTTAATCACAAATAGCGAAACTGAAGCACAAGAAATTGCTAATGAAATCAATCTATTAAATAGTCAAAGACAACAAATAGACCGTAGCATAGTAAACGAAATTGAGGGAATCTTTGAAAAAGAACCCAAACTAAAAAATAAACATTCGACAGTTTTGTATAACAGCAACTGGCATAAAGGTGTGGTCGGAATAGTTGCCTCAAAAATTATTGAAAAATATTATAAACCTACAATAATCCTAACAAAATCTAATAATAAAATAACAGGTTCTGCACGTAGTGTTGAAGGCTTCGATCTCTATGAGGCAATATCTGAATGCGAAAAACTACTTGAAAACTTCGGCGGTCATAAATACGCAGCAGGACTTACTTTAAACGAGGAAAATTTAGACCAATTTATAGAATGCTTTGAAAATAGCGTTAAAACTAAAATTACTGATGAACAAAAACAACCTAAAATAATTATTTCGGATATATTGACATTTTCTCAAATAACAGAAAAATTTGCTTCTTTGCTTACATATTTTGCGCCCTTCGGACCAGGAAACCCTAAACCTATATTCTATACACCATCGGTCAGAATGATCGGAGCTTCTAAACAAATCGGTAAAAATAATGAACATCTTAAATTAGAATTAACTGATATGACCGGAAACATATTAGAAGCATTAGCTTTCGGATTTGGCGAGTATTTTAATAATATGATTGATAAAACTTTTGACATATGCTATACAATTCAATACGAAAAAAATAATAATCCACCTATTCATTTAAATATCAAAGATATCAAAATAAGACTATAAAATCTATGATGAATATAGACAAAAATAAAAACATTCTAATATTTATATTCGCATTGTTTATAGGTATAAAAACATATGCACAAGAAAACTTTGTGCATTATAGCGTAGAATACGGCTTGCCCAGCTCTGAAATATATACTTTAATTCAAGATGACAATAATTATATGTGGTTTGGAACTACAAAAGGAGTAAGCCGTTTCGATGGATATAAATTTACCAGCTATACCGCCGCCAACGGACTGCCATCAAATTCTGTAATTAGAATGTTTAAAGATAATAACGGACGAATATGGTTCTCCACTTACGACGGCTCTCTAAGCTACTATAAAAATGGAAAAATATACCCCTTCGCGCAAAACGATACCCTGCTAAAAATAGATAAACATTATTACATCTTTAACCTTTTCTTTGACAACAAAGGAACTCTATGGATTATGCCTTCACGAGGCGGTATATACCAATTTTTCCCAAATGGAAACATAAAAAAATTCAAAGTAAAACATAATAAAAGAGCATTTTTCTTTAAACAAATAAACAATAACTTCATATACACCACTGTGCCCGGAAATAAAAGCGATACACTGAAACTCGTGCATAATAAACAAGGTTATTTCTTGGAAGGATATAAAACAGCTTTTAGAGCAGATATTGCTAAACTAAAAAAAAATAAATACGCCATATCTCTTGACAATCAATTGATTATAATTAACAATGACAAAATCGATACCCTTATAGAATTTAAAAACAGTATTACAGGAATATATTACGAAGAAAATAATCTTTGGGTCAGCGTGATGTTTGAAGGGGTATATCAATTAGATGCTAATACCTTGGAAACCAAAACAACATTATTAAGAAACAAAACCCCCGTAAAAGTTTTTAAAGACAAAGAAGGTGGATATTGGTTCGGAACCATAGAAAGCGGAATATATTATACCCCATCTTTCCAATTCAACTACTTTCTTAACTATAACATTATGGCAATGGATATTGCTGATAATGAACTATATTTCGCAACCTTTGCTCGATTTATATTATTTAAATGCGGAATAAAAAATGGACATTTTTTACATTTAGATAACATCCTTCTGCCAGAAAATTTCAATACAAATATACAAGACTTACTCATAGCCTCGGATGGAAGCCTATGGCTGTTAGGGAAAAAACTCATTAAAATTAAAGATGGAAAAGCAAAAATTATTGACAAAATATCCGGAGGTTTCAAAATCATTGAAAACCCCAAAGGTCATATCCTAATAACCAGTAAAAACGGATTTAAAGAATATGTTAACGATACCCTCTATTTTGAATATACTACAAATAAATATATGATTTCAAATTCAATATACCGAGATAGTTCTGGAACTGTATGGCTGGGTAGTATAACGGGGTTATATAGCTATAAAGACAGCTTAATCTATTGGGGAAACAAAAATCCTAAGCTTAAAACCAGAATAAACGATATAAAACCATTCAAAAATAAATTATTATTAGCTACAAATGGCTCAGGATTATTCGTATTTGACCCTGCTACTAATGACTTAATAATCATTGATAAAACTCATTCTAATATAAACTCCGACTTCGTTAATGTCATATTCGTTGACACTCCTTATATTTGGATAGGAACAAACAAAGGACTTGCTAAAATCTTAATTAACTTTGGTAAAGGTAATTTTAATTTCTCCATAGAAAAATTTTCAAAATCTGATGGTCTATATTCCGAAGAAATAAAAGAAATTCTGAAAAAAGATAACTACTTTTACTTAGGTACAAGTAAAGGTTTAGTATCCTTCCAGCCGGAAAAACTTAAAAAAAATCCTGCCTCACCAAAACTAACAATAGAAAAACTACTAATTAACGGTAAAGAATTCCCAATATCAAACATAATTAAATTAAAACCATCCCAAAATAACATAACAATATACTTTAAAGGACTAAGCTTCCGAGCACAAGGAGAAGTTTTCTATAAATATAGACTAATAGGCTTAGAGGAAAATTGGACACTAACAACTCAGCGATATGTCCGATACCCTAATCTTCCTACTGGTACATATACTTTTGAAATATATTCCTCTGCTGATGGTCAAATATGGAACAAAACTCCAAAGAAAATCATTTTTGAAATACCCAAACCTTTTACACATACCATATATTTTGCCTTGCTAATTATACTATCAATAACAGGAATAATATACTTTGTCATTTGGATAAGATATAGAAACATCAGCAAACAATTAGAATATAGAAAAAGATTGATATTAGCTGAACAAAAAGCCCTTCGTTCGCAAATGAACCCGCATTTTATTTTTAACGCATTGAATTCTATACGACGATATATATTAGATAACGACGAACTAAAAGCCGATTACTATCTTACTAGCTTTGCAACCTTAATGCGCAAAGTTTTAGACAACTCAAAAAAAGATTTAATCCCTCTAACCGAAGAAATTGATACCCTTAAATTATACATAGAACTGGAAAAAATGAGACTTGAAAATGGTTTTGATTTTAAATTATACATTGATGAAAAAATAAACCCAGAAGAAATATTTATCCCTCCTATGCTCATCCAACCACTTTTAGAAAACTCAATATGGCACGGACTAGCTCCTAAAAAAGATAAAGGTCTTTTAATATTATCTTTTGAAAAATATAAAAATCTCCTAAAAATTACAGTTCAAGATAATGGTATAGGACGAGACAAAGCCACAGAGATATCCCAAAAACGTAAAGGTCATAAATCTACCGGGCTTTCAAATATTCGTGATAGAATAAGATACCTCTCTATATTAACCCGCTCCCGCCTAAAAATGCATATAGAAGACTTATATGACAATAATCATCAGCCTACCGGCACTAAAATCACACTTTTAATAGATTATCAATCTCTAATGCGTATTTATAGAATAGAGTAAAATACAAACAAACTAATGCAAAAGAATAGTTTTTGGAAAAATACTTAAAAATAGGTATTGCCAAAACAATATTTAAAAAGCATTTTTGTAAAAACGAGAAACAATGAAACTTAAAAAATTTAAAGTAAACGAGGAATGTATCTCTTGCGGTGCTTGTATCGAAATAGCGCCAAATAATTTTGAATTTGGCGAAAATTCTTTGGCATTTGTAAAAAAACAACCAGAAAATGAACAAGAATTAAAAGCAACAGAAGAAGCTATGAACGTATGCCCAGTGGGAGCAATCGAACAGATAAATATTCAACAAGTAGATAAACCAGTTTTAGCATCGGACAATGTAAAGGATGTTTTGGATAAATATCCATTTTTGAAAGAAAGCCTAATAAAACTGTCTCCCAAATTTAAACGTCTGCAAAACCCCCTTATGTATAATACTTTGGCAAGATATACATCTTTTAGTGATGCTGCCAAAATAACAGGTGTCTCTATATGCGAAATATTACATACTATAAACAAAGAACTCGGTACAGAGGAAAAACTCCATAAAATTATGCCAGATTGTATAAAAGAGAAAAAAATAGATTATACCAGTGATGAAATAACATGGCAAGAACCACAAGAACGCTATGTATATACTCCTGAGCTCCTACCTACTATGGTTGAAAAAATACAAAATTTAGCTCCGGGGAAAAGTATCGTTTTAATATCAGTAAAAGAACCTTTGGAAATAATAAAATTAGCAAAAGGATTAGGCTATAAATTTAATGTACTCCATAATCGGGATTACCGTATTTCTATTTTCAATCCGCGCAGAGTAGATATTAAGTCTCGCAATTTACCTCAATTAGATGTAAGACACCTAAAAGAAGATCCATTTGATGTGATAATGCAAAAAGCAAATCAAACCCCTCCAAATGGAGGTTTTGTGTTAATACAAAGCTTTGTTCCCTACCCAATAATCAACATGCTTGCAGAAATGAACTTTGAATATGAAATAGAACAAACTGCTCCCAATGAAGTAAAAGTATATTTTTATAAAAAACCTGAAAAAATATTGCATATACAAAAAAATAAAACAAAGATAGTTTTACAATCTGCTACACCAGTGGCTTATCCAGTGATAATGAGGTTATTACAATCAGAAGAGTTAAATAAACATTTCAATATAAAAGAGCTTAAAATATGGCGCGAAACAGAAAAACATTTGGCATGGATAAGCAGTGGAAAAGCAGATATAAGCTTCTCCGCTTTGTTAACAAGCTTACGTATATACAAATTCGGCATTAAAATACCAGCTATATTTGTATGGGACAACTTCGTATTACTATCTCGAAATAAAATAAAAGGTTTTGAAGATTTAAAAGGTCAACAAATACATCTACCTTTATTCAGCGAAGCTCCACCTGCAAAAATAACCCGTTATTTAATAAAAGCGACCGGCAATAATCCTGATGATTATAAATTCGTATATGGAAAACCTTTCGGACGTCCAGAGCAAATATATGCAGATTTTGTAAGTGGTCGTGCACACAATGTAGTCCTACGCGAACCCGAAGCAAGTTATGCTGTTAAAACTTTACTTGATAGAAATGAAACATTCTCAGAAATATCTTTTAATGAAATTTGGAATAAAGTAAATCCGGGCTTCGGAAGCTTCCCAAATGCTGGTGTGGTATTTAAACAAGAGTTCATAAAAAATAATCCTGAAAAAATACAAATATTTCTTTCTGAACTGCAAAAAGCCATATCTTGGGTTAATAATAATCATCATAAAGCAGCAGAATTATCTTTCGATATGATGAGGCAAAAAATTGATAAAGTGGAATTTTTCATAAAAAGAGTAAATTTTGAATATAAAAGCGGTGAAGAACTTACGAAAAAAGTAAAACAGTATTTTTCTATTTTGTATGAAAATAAAATTATAAACGAAAAAATACCGGAAAATTTTTACGATATTTTTAAAGTTTAAACATAAAAAAACTCGGGCAAAAAATTATGTCATTAAGCCCGAGTTCTGCATTTGAAGTAGAATATATTAAGCTTCTTGCAAAAGCTCTTTATTTTCTTCCAAAGAAAAGGTTTCAATGGGTTCAGTATAGTCGTCAAACCACAATGCTTCTGGATTTCGTTTAAAAATCAGTACTTTACCATCATTTTCTGGTTTTGCTGCCCGTTGATATTTAAATATAATGTTTTCCGAAGTCAATGCTAAAATTTCTATTTTTCCTGTCCAATGCGACATAACTAATTTAGGACGTCTTTCCAGCCCTGACAAAGAAGTTTTTGCCTTTTCAAATATTAACCAGGCTTCCTCAATTGGAACAGCAAAAGGGCTATTACCTACCACAGGACGATTTATAAATACATAATATGGTGGTACCCCCATTTGGGATAATTGTTTAAATAAATCGGAGAGTATTTGAGGGTCATCATTGATGTAACGAAGTAAAGGTGTCTGATTTATAAGTATTAAACCGGCTTTAAGCAGAACATCAGTAGCTTCGCGTGTAGCATCTGTAATTTCGCGTGGGTGATTGATATCATTGACAATGTAAATTTTTTTATCCTTATAAGAAAATTCTTTAAGCATTTCCACTAATTCCGGATCATCAAGCACCCGATATGGATTATATGCCAACATCTTAGTACCTATACGAATATTTTTTACATGATCTATTTTACGTAGTTGTTCAATAATTTTACGCAATTTAGTTGTAGATAATATCATTGGGTCGCCTCCTGTAAGTAATACATTAATAATTTCCGAATGTTCTTTGATATAATCAAAAGCAGCAGTATAATCTTTAAGTTTTTCATCATGATCTTTCATAAAAAGCCGTTTCCTGAAACAAAAACGGCAGTACCCAAAACAGATATCAGTCACCAGAAACAGAGCAGTATCTTTATATTTATGTTCAAGACCCGGTACAACTGTATAGAGGTGTTCTTTGGACGGGTCTATATAACCCCAGGTTTGTAGCTCCTCGGAAAAAGGTATGGCAATTCTACGTAACGGATCAGAAGGATTAGACCAATCAATCAAATTCAAATAATAATCAGTAGTTCTGAAAACAAAACGTTCTGAAACTTTGGAAGCCACCTTTTTTTCCTCAGAGCTTAAAAAGGGAATTTTTTTAACGTCTGTCAAATACTTAACTCTTTTCATAGGCTTTTTTTCTTACTCTATATAAAAAAATTTCAAATATACAAAAAAATTATCATTTTTTAACAAATAAGTTATTTTAAATAATTTTATATAAAATGAATAAACTGCAATTTTAGAAAAGATATGCAAAAACTTTAATAATCAAACTAATTTACTAATTATCAAGGGATAACAACCTATCTTAATCAATAAATTTGGGTAAAAAATTACAAAGAAGTATATTTTTCTCGTATATATTCTAATATTTGTAATATTTCGTTAGGATTTAAAGAAGTAACCAATTTCTGACGTAAAGGTTTAAAATTGGGTAAGCCCTTAAAATATAAAGAAAAATGGCGCCGCATTTCATAAATACCTCTGGGTTCACCTTTTATTTCCAAAGATTTAAGAAAATGTTCCTTGGCTATCTCAACTATCTCATTAATATCAAGCTGTGGAAGCTTTTCGCCATTCTGTAAAAAATACTTTATTTCCCGAAAAATATAAGGTCTGCCAATAGCAGCTCTACCTATCATCAAAGCATCAACGCCATAATTTATCAATCTATCTCTGGCAATCTCAGGTGAGGATATATCTCCATTGCCAACAATCTGAATATTTACATTTGGATTAGAAGTAATCGTTTTAATATATTGCCATTGAGCCTTACCTTTATAAAATTGATTTCTAGTTCTTGCATGAATAGTAATAAACTGAATACCAGTATATTGCAACTGTTCCACAAGAGTATCTATAACAATAGAATTCTCATCCCAACCTAAACGAGTTTTTACACTAACAGGGATAGGCTCAACAGCTTTTACAATTCCTTCGGCAATTTGTATCAATTTTGGTATATCTAATAAAAGACCAGCACCCGCACCACGAGTAGCAATTTTACGCACCGGGCAGCCAGCATTTATCTCAATAAAATTTGGATTATACGAAGCAACAATCTTAGCAGCCTCAATCATTACATCAACTTGATGTCCGTATATTTGAATACCTATTGGCCTCTCCCACTCTTCAAACTCCATTTTTTTCAATGCCGAAGGTACATTGCGAATAATAGCCTCAGAAGCTACAAATTCAGTTGTTAAAACATCTGCTCCATATTTTTTACATATGTATCTAAAAGATCTATCTGTAATGTCTTCCATAGGTGCTAAAAACAACGGAGCTTCTCCTATATTTTCACTACCTATTTTAAACATTATACTCCTGTTTGAGTACTTCCGAAAAATTTGCCAAAGCAAAAACATTATTTTCTATCGCAGTACCTACTACAATAATATTTGCACCTGCACGGGCTACGTCTAATAAAATCTTTTCATTTTTTATACCACCTCCAACAATAAGTGGTATATCAATATGGCGTTTTACTTGCCTAATCATCTCTATCGGGACACTATATTTTGAGCCACTACCAGCCTCCAAATATATCAACTTCATACCAAGAAGTTCTCCTGCAATAGCCGTTGCAGTAGCTATTTGTATATTATCGGAAGGTATCGGTTTTGTATTACTAATATATTCTACTGCACTAATTTTTCCTCCTTCTATAAGCATATAACCGGTAGGTATTACTTCAATACCACTATCTTTTATCTGTTTTGCAACCGATATATGATGGCCTATTAAATATTCCGGATTTCTTCCTGATATTAAGCTTAAAAAGAGTAATGCGTCAGCTTTAAATGACACTTGAAGCGGACTGCCGGGATAAAGAATTATCGGCTGAGAAATTTTTTTTTTCAAATATTCCAATACAAAATCAACAGATCTAAATGTAATACTACCTCCGACCATTACAATATCACCATAATTTTTATTAAGTAAATCGCTAAGAATTTCTAAATAAGATATTTCTGCTTTATCAGGATCAATAAGTACTGCTAAAAGAGGACGGGAAGTATTTTTTATTTTATCATAAACCCTCATTGTGAACAATACGTTAACACATATCCGTTGAAAAACGTTATAGATATTTGCAAAGATAACAATAAATTTCTGTTTTTAATAACTAACTCTGCGCTATTATCGTCTAATTTCTTAATTCCTATATTTTTGACAAAAGATAACCCCTTACGTCCATAATATTTATATGCAGTTTCTTTAAGAGACCATAGAAGTGTACAAATCTTATCATCTATACAAAAGTTTTGCTCTGAGGCAGAAAGGAACTTTGTTTTTAATTTTTCTACCCGAGACGATATCTTTTCAATATCAATAGCACATCTTTTATTAGCTATCATTAAAGCAACATAACTTCCGCTGTGAGATATAGAAATACTTTTATTTTCTAAATACGGACGTCCATATTTATCATAAAAAATTAAAGAATATGAACCCAATAAATGCTTTAATAAAAGCCTTGTAGCAAGCCACTGTTTTTTACGCTTCTCAGAAGAAATGCTTCGTAAATATTCCTTTTCAGAGGGATATAAATAAAAAGCTATTGCATTGACAAGAGTATCTAAACTCTCTGCTATTTCCCAGATACCCAGAAGGAAGGACCCTGTATTTATTTTTTTAACAACAGGCATTTGAAAAAAACGGGACTGCCTTTTAGATATTAAAAGCTGAATATCAACAAATTAAGACAGCCCCAAAAAACTTATTTTTTATTTTTATCTCCGAAAAAACCTTTGTATCGCTTCATAAATTTATCTACACGACCTGCTGTATCAATAAGTTTCTTTTCACCTGTAAAAAAGCCATGCGAAGTGTTTGAAATTTCAATTTTTACCAAAGGATACTCAACTCCATCAATAACTTCTGTTTCCTTAGTTTGAACTGTGGAGCGAGTAATAAATGTAAAACCATTTGAAATATCCCTAAAAGCAACTAAACGATAGTTTTTCGGATGTATATCTTTTTTCATCTTTAAATATTTTTCGTTTAATTTCAGGCTGCAAAGATAGCTATTATTTTTAGCAAAACAAATTAAAAATATTTTTTTTAAAATCGCAATTTTATTTTTTTAATCCGCTCTGTTAAAAATACTATGTAAAATATTTTTTGTAAACGTCAATATCTTTTTGTTCAAGTGCGAGTTTTCTGGCATATTCAAAAGAATTTAAAGATAATCTTTGATACTGGCTATTGTCCATTTGAGCAATACGGTGCAAAACCTGTAAAAAAGCCTGCTTATCAGTAGCAGGAATATCCCAACCAATCCCCTTTTCTACAAGATTTTGCCAAGGCGTTTTATCGCTGATTATCACAGGCGTCCCACTGGCAAGAGCCTCGTAAATTACGTGTCCAAAATTTTCGTGCGCCGTAGGTAGAAATAAAAAATGATAGTCTTTTAACACCTGAAAAACTTCATTGAATTTTATACTTCCACGATATTTAACTACAACATTTTCAGGCATTTGTGATATTATTTTCTGACACTGATGCCAATAGCCTACCTCCTCTATGGGTCCAAATATATCGTAATGAAAAATCTTGTTAGTTTGCACATTCTTTAAAATTTCAAGAGCAAAATCTAAACGTTTTATAGAATTTATTCTGGATAAAAAAAACAACTTAACCTCTTTCTTTATAGATGGTTTTTGCTGATAATGACTATTAACACTCAACAAATTTGAAGCAATAAATACGCGTGATTGCCTCCCAAAATATTTTTTAATGCTTTCTTTTTCCTCCTCTGAGGTAGCGTGCCAAAGAATATTTTTGTATAGCCCTAAAATTTTTGTCAAATATATGTAAGCAATTTTTTTCGTTTTTTTGATTTTAATAGCGCCACTGCCCAACATCCCTCTGGGAGCTAATATTACTTTTAAGTTTAGAGTGCGAGCCGCAAGCAAAGGCAACAAAGTAAACTTTATGGAATAAAGACTATTTAAATAAATAGCTGTAAAATTCTGTTCAGAAATAATTGTTTTAAAAACTTTAATTCGTTGATTTTCAGGAGATAAATAAATAATATGATAGTTATCTCTTTCTACCCAGCGATTAAGTGGAACATCTGAAAATGGAGCATCAGAATTCAAATCACGGTCTGAGGTTATAATATAAAAATCAAA
>CAZWVR010000064.1:0-7023 GCA_964637235.1 uncultured Bacteroidales bacterium
AGAAACTCAAAGAGTCTCAGCTCAGTAGAATTATGCAATTTCGTTTAAAGTGCTTACTTTCGCCTTCTAAAAGGTTTAAAAAGTGGATTTTTATTTTATAATTGTAATTTATGTAATTTCGGTTTTGTAAATATATCTTTATAAAAAAGCATACTATGAATAGACGTTTAGAGATTTTACTAGTTATTGTTATTGCTGTTATATTTCTTATTCTTAGTTCACCACAACTATTTTCCAGAGGTATGTTTTTAGACGGTTTAATATATGCTACAATAGCAAAAAATTTAGCAAATGGATTTTTTGATATATGGCATTTAAGTTTTAGCCCTACGTTAATGAGAAATTTTTATGGACATCCTCCTTTACAAATGTGGTTAGAAGCCCTATTGTTTAAAATATTTGGCGATAGCATTTATATTGAGCGTCTTTATTCATTATTAACTTTTTTTATTACAGGATTCTTAATCTGTAAATTATGGAGATTGTTAGTCATAAAAAAATATAAAAATTACTGTTTTTTGCCTTTATTTTTTTGGGCTATTATGCCTTTGAATATATGGGCAGTTGCTAATAATATTCTTGAAAATACAATGCAAATTTTTATTCTCTTAGCTGTGATATATTTTTATAAATCCACTCAGAACAGATTTATATTTAATAGTTTCATAGCAAGTTTTTTTATCTTTTTAGCAGTAATGACAAAGGGAGTGGCTGGTTTATTTGTTTTATCTTTACCTCTACTTTTTTTTATTTTAATTAAAAATTATTCGTTTAAAAAATTTCTGATACAAGAGTTAATAGCTTTTAGCCTTTTATTCATACTTTTTGCTGTTATGTTTTTATTTTTTCCTGATAGTAAACATTATTTTAGTGAATATATCAGGCAACAAGTTATAAACTCATTTAAAATACGTTTTCATAGTAGATTTTTCATTTTATTTCAATTTGTAAATCAATATTTGTTGGGTTTAGGTTTAGTATTTATTTTTTTGATTATTTCAAAAATAAAAAAACGACAGATTATAATTAGTCAAAAGCATATTCAAGAAATTTTTATTTTATTTGGTTTAACTCTATCAGGAAGTTTACCATTTATGATAAGTTTAAAACAAAGTAATTTTTATTTGCTTCCTATTCTGCCCTTTATAAGCATTATATTTGGGTTGTTTTTTTCGGAGAATATAAATATAGAAAACTTGTTAAATAACAAGAAAATTTATCATTTTACGAAATTATTGTTAATGTTTTTGACTATTATAGTTTTTTTTATGATTTATTTTTATGTCGGGCGCATAGGGAGGGATAAGACAGAGATACATGATGCTTTAATTATTTGCGAGCTTGTTCCTGAGAATTCACTTATAGAAGTAGAAAATATAAATATTACAGGAGGTTATTCATTCATAGCGTATTTAGCTCGTTATAAACATATAGGATTATTAGTAAACAAAAATCAAATACACAGTTCTGAGTATTTTTTAAGCAAAAAAGGGAAACCTCTAAAAGACAGTGCCTATTATAAACTGGATTTACCTTTGGAGAAGTTTTGTTTATATAAACATAAATAATTGCAAACTACAAAGGGGCTGTTTATTAAGAACTTCCTAAGTTGGGTAAATATATAGAGATGGAAGTTCTTGAACAGCCCCTTTAAAATCTGCCGAGTATTAGGCTCGGCACAACCGAGAGTTCCCGGTTGAAATACTGATGAAAAGATAAAATCAATTAGTATTCATCTTCATTAAATAGGAAGTCTTCCTTGCTTGGATAATCCGGCCAAAGGTCTTCAATGCTTTCAAAGACTTCGTTTTCGTCTTCGATTTCTTGTAAGTTTTCAATGACTTCCAGAGGAGCCCCTGTTCTGATGGCGTAATCGATGAGTTCTTCTTTTGTAGCAGGCCAAGGGGCATCTTCAAGTTTAGAAGCCAGTTCCAAAGTCCAATACATAGCTTGTTTTTTTGGATTGGCGAATATATAAAAAAAGTCTGAAAAATGCAAATTTTTTTATTTATTTGTAAGTTCAAAAGTTAATAGTTTTATGAGCGAATACAAGCCGACTACAAGCCGTAGCCCGACCCGAACGAGCTGCCCAGCAGCGAGTGAGGGACGCTCCAAAAATAATAATAAAATGCAAAGAATAATTATTTTGCTTCTAATATTCGTTGTTATTCAGCAGAGTCATGCACAACCCCTGAGGGAACTTAGAGGGGTTTGGATTTCTACTGTTAAGATGTTGGATTATCCTTCTAAGCGCAATCTTACATCTGAACAGCTAAAACAAGAATTTATAAGCATTGTAGATACTTGCCAAGCTCTCGGAATGAATGCCATATTTTTTCAGATAAGACCGGCTGCTGATGCTTTTTTTCAATCTCCTTATGAACCTTGGAGTGAATGGCTGACAGGTAAGCAGGGACGCCCTCCCAAGCCTTATTTTGATCCATTAAAATTTATGATTGACGAAACGCATAAAAGAAATATGAGATTTTATGCATGGATAAATCCTTTTCGTGCCATTGCAACAATAGATTTTGCTGATGTCAGTCCTAAGCATATAACAAAAAGAAAGCCTCAGTGGTTTTTCGACTATGGCAAGCACAGATATTTTAATCCGGGAATACCAGAAGTAAGAAATTATTTAACTAAGATCATAATAGATGTTGTGAAACGTTATGATGTTGATGCAATAGTATTTGACGATTATTTCTATCCTTATCCTGAAAGAGATAATAACGGTAAAATTATCCCTATACCAGACAATGAGACTTTTCGAAAATATGGTAAAGGATTTTCAAATATTAAAGACTGGCGGAGAAATAATATCAATCTATTCATAGAACAAGTTAGCAAAGCAATAAAAAATACTAAACCTTGGGTTATTTTTGGTATAAGTCCACCAGCTGTATGGCGTAATAAATCAAGAGATACAGCGGGAAGTGCAACTCGCGGACTTGCAGCTTATGATTGGCTATATGCAGATCCACTTACATGGCTTAAAAATGGCTGGATAGACTTTGTTTCACCCCAGCTTTATTATTATATAGGTCATAAATACGCAGATTATAAAACACTGCTGGATTGGTGGAAAAAGCATACTTATGGTAGAAATATGTATATAAGTTTAAACGTTTATAACTTAGAAGTATCCAAAGATAAACATTGGAGAAATCCTGAGGAATTGCCTACCGAAATTAAAATGGCTCGTCAAGTACCACAGGTAAAAGGCTTTATTTTTTATAGATTCAAACCTTTAAATGACAATCCTCTTGGGATAAAAGATAGTTTAAGAAGTCACTATTTTAGCCAATGGGCATTTTATCCACGACTTCCGTATATAGATAGCATACCTCCTGAGCCTCCTTCTTACATTGGAAAATATAGAATAGGCAAAGAGATAACAGTTTATTGGGAACCCAAAGATACAAGTCTTTCGCCTATGGATACCATAGCGTTTTATGTTGTGTATAGATTTAAAGGAAGAAAACCGGGGAAAATTGGGTCTCGGGATAATATTTATCTAATTACACGTGAACCAGAATTTACTGTAAGCCGTAAACATAAATTTCAATTGTTTGGGAAAACTTATACTTTTGTAATCACAGCATTTGATAGATTTCATAATGAAAGTAAACCAACAAAACCAATACGTATAAAATTTTCAAAAAATGAGTAAATATTGCTATAAATACCCACGACCTGCTTTGACCACTGATATTATTATTTTTGCACCAGATACTAATAATAATTTGCATGTATTACTAATAGAAAGGAAGCATGAGCCTTATGCAAATACTTGGGCACTACCGGGAGGCTTTGTAGATATGGACGAAACCGTGGAAGAATGTGCTAAAAGAGAATTATATGAAGAAACGGGTGTTAAAGATATACTCTTAGAGCAACTTATTGTAATGTCAGACCCTAAAAGAGATCCTCGGGGACGCACAGTTTCGGTTGTTTTCTGGCATTTAGCTTCGCATTTTTTATTATTAAAAGCTAATGACGACGCCAAAAATGCAGCTTGGTTTCCAATTGGAAATTTACCTCCATTAGCTTTTGACCATAAAGAAATTCTTTTAATAGCTTTTAAAAAATTGTTATCAATACTTGAACATAATCCACTTTCAGTAAATTTTATATCGCCTGAACTTAATATTTCAAGCCTAAAAGCTTTCATAAAAGAATTGAAAAATGTGTTTTATAAAAATATTTGATTTATTTTTGCGTTATGAACAAAACTAAAAAATAAAAGCAATGAAACGTTTTTTTCTATTTATGACAATCCTAATTTACGGTTTTAACATTTTCGGGCAAGATTCTACAAATAGAGCAATAATTACAGCAGTACCCTTTCTAACAATAACACCAAGTGCCAGAGCCGGAGCAATGGGAGAAACAGGAGTAGCAACTGATGCAGATCCTTCGGCGATGCATTTTAATACGTCAAAGTTGGCTTTTGCTAAAAACAAATTTTCCTTTGAACTCTCCTATACCCCATGGTTAAAAGCTATTGCTAATGATATAAATTTGAGCTATCTCGGGGCTTATTACAAAGTTAATGATATGCAAGCTTTTACTTTCTCACTAACATATTTTTCAATAGGAGAAATAATTTTTACAAATGACGTAGGCGAGGAATATACTGCATATAAACCTAATGAATTTGCTTTTTCTGGCGGTTATGCAATGAAACTTACAGATAATTTATCCGGTTCTATATCTTTAAAATTTATATACTCTAATCTTACAGGTGGTATAAGCGCAGCAGGAGTAGAGACGCACCCAGGTATCGCTTTTGCTGGTGATTTAGGTTTTTTCTATACAAAACAAATCTCTGACAAATATAGATTAAATGCCGGTCTTTCTTTTAGAAACTTAGGTTCTAAAATCTCCTATTCAGTTGGTTCAGAAGCCAGTTTTATACCCGCTGAAATGAAACTCGGAACAACTCATATATTCACATTTGACGAGTATAATACATTGAATTTCAGCATTGATGCAACAAAATTATTAGTTCCAACACCTCCTATTTACGATGGTATGGGAGTAGGACCTGATCATATTGTAAAAGGTAAGGATCCTAATGTTTCTGTTCCGATGGGTATTATACAATCTTTCTATGATGCACCTTATGGAGCAAAAGAAGAATGGCACGAAATTACTTGGGGATTTGGAGCTGAATATTGGTATGCAAATAAATTCGCCCTACGTGCAGGCTATTTCTATGAACATCCTACAAAGGGTGGTCGTATATATTACACAGCTGGCCTGGGTCTTAAATTAAATATTTACAGAATTGACTTTTCTTATATCATCCCGACTAATAAAGCAGGTGGATATCGCAATCCTTTATCTTCTACAATGCGATTTACTATTGGCTTTGATTTTAAATAATTGACATAAATGATGGGGCTGTCTAATGTCATAACTTATAACTTCTGGATAGCCCCATTATTTTTTTACTAGTTTAATCTTGGTAAAATATTCTTCCTTCTTTAAAATATAGCTACCTTAAAAAATTCATTCCAAAACTGAGGATATGATTTTTCAATGCACTGAGAATCGTCTATTATGATATCTTTTAATATTGCAAACTGACTGAAAGCCATTGCAATACGATGATCCGAAGCTGTGTATATTTTATTATATGAAGTAGAAGAATGTTTACAATCTGAATATAGCACTCCCCTACTGATTTCTATAATTTTATAACCTAAATTTTTTAAGTTTTCTCTAAGAAGTTTTATTCTATCAGACTCTTTAATATGTAGATTTTCTAAGCCACTAATTTCAAAGGGGATACCGAGTAAACATAAATTTACTATAATTGATAATGAAATATCCGGAGTATCATTAAAATTATAGCGAATGAATTTAGGTTTACTCGATGGGATATTTTTTATTTCTATACCTTTTGACAACATTTGCGAATGCACATTTAAAAGATGATAAAATTCTATCAAAAACTCGTCTCCTTGTATATTATCAGTGGATAATTCTTGTAATATTAAGCTTGAATGAGGAAAGAGAGCAACTAAGGCATACCAATAGGAAGCAGAAGTCCAATCTGAGGACACTTTATAGTTTCCAGTAATAGTATGTTTTTGAGGCGGTATATGAATTCTATTATTATTGAAAATTAAAAATCGGAAACCGAGTTGCTTCATTAATTTATAAGTCATTTTAATATACGGGAAAGAAGAAATGGCTTTAATTTTAATATCCAGACCATATTTCATTGAAGGGGCTATCATCATAAGAGCAGAAACATACTGACTACTCATTGAAGCATCAATGGAGAGTTCCCCACCATAGAGAGTTGTACCTATAATGCGTATTGGCAAGAAGCCCTTTTGATTAAGATATGAAATCTCTGCTCCTAATGCTTGGAGAGCATCTACAAGAGGCTTAATAGGCCTCATTAGCATATACTTATTTCCTGTAAGTATATATTCGCCTTTACGTGTAGCAAGTAAGGCAGTTAGAAATCTAACAGCAGTACCTGCATTTTTCAAATTTAAGGTCAAGGGAGTAGAAGCATTATTTTTTATTCTATGTAAAGCTTCTGAAAGAATAACAGTATCCTCAGCTTTTGATAAATTACTGATAGTAAAGTTATTACCATATAAAAAATCCAATATCAATAGTCTGTTTGAGATGCTTTTCGATGCAGGCAATTGAACATTTGCCTTTCTTATACTATGCAAACGAGGAATAATAAGTTCATTCATTGATTGTGAAAATATCTTCTACCTGCATTCCCAGTGAGCGAGCAATTTTCATAGAAACAATTATTGACGGATTTGAACCATTACTTTCAATTTTTTGTAATTCTTTAACAGAAATATTAACCTTTGCAGCTAAATCCTCTAAGGAAATGTTTTTTTCGGTTCTAATACGTTTCAGATTATTTTTTAATTTAACATTTTTCATATCTTTTGTTTTTATTAAAAATATTTTAAACCAATAATTTCTCTCACATCTTTAATAGTCTTATTTGCACTTTCGTGAGCTTTTTCTTTCCCC
>CAZWVR010000064.1:7033-12715 GCA_964637235.1 uncultured Bacteroidales bacterium
TCCCCATTTTAGCTACTTTGCGGAGGTAATCTATATCAGAGTAAATTTCTTTTATTCTCTGGCGAATTGGTTCTGTAAAGGCAATAATATCTTCTGCTAATTTTTTCTTTAACTCAACATATCGTATTGTAGTATCATTATATTTTTCAAGGAAATAGTCATAAGTTTGTTTATCGGATACCAGTTCAAGAATTGTAAATAAATTTTTAATGGGTTCAGACATAGGTGAGTTAGGCTCTTTTGGTCCCATATCAGTAACGGCTTTCATTACTTTTTTTCGTATAACTTCGGGTTCATCAGCAAGATTTATTGCATTTCCTTCGGATTTACCCATTTTACCGGAACCATCAAGACCAGGGACTTTTATAAGCTCACCTGTAAAATTATATGGTTCAGGTAAATTGAAATATTCAACTTCATACATTTGATTAAATCGACGAGCAAATTTTCGCGTCATTTCCAGATGCTGTTCTTGATCTTTCCCGACAGGCACTTTATGGGCATTGTGTATGAGGATATCGGCAGCCATAAGCACTGCATAAGTAAGTAGTCCTGCATTCACATTATTGGGTTGTTTTCTTACTTTTTCTTTAAAAGTGGTAGTTCTTTCCAATTCACCTACATAAGCATTCATATTAAGCAGTAAGTAAAGTTCAGCTACTTGTGGTAAATCACTTTGTATATATATAGTTGACTTTTCAGGGTCTAAGCCGCAGGCGAGGTATTCGCTTAAAACAATTCTTACTTTCTCGTTCAAATCTTTTGGATTAGGATGCGTCGTAAGGGAATGATAATCAGCAATAAAGAAAAAACAGCGATTATTTTCTTGCATTTTTACAAAGTTCCTTACGGCGCCAAAATAATTACCTAAATGTAGATGTCCAGTTGGTCTTATTCCACTGAGTACTGTTTGCATATTTTTTATTTTTAGAAATTATCTTGATCATTTTGAGGCTGCACAACAGGAATAGTATCCTTAGGAGAATTTATTACTGGAATTTGAGAACTTTGTGGAGGATTTCCTCCCTGCGTATGCTTTGTTGGTGTTTGATTTACAGGCTTATTATTTCGCTTTATAGGCTTTTTCCCAATTTTAGAATATATACTCTTATACAAAGGATAAAAGTTTCTAATTGTTAAAGCAACAGTAGAACTTGTTATATATCCCAAAGCACTTTTAGGTTCCTCTTTTGGTAAAAATTTTCCAGAAACATTCAATGAAAGTAATATCAATGTAAAAACTCCTGCCACAATAATTGCTTTTATTAAAGATAGAATACCTCCCAAAATAGAAGCTTTTTTACCTTTTTCTAAATCCTTAGTTTGCGAATATACTGTTTTTTGAATTAAATATGAAAACCACAAAGAACCGCTGTATAAAACTATTAAAATTAATGCAGCAAACAGCTCCGGATGAACTGCATTATTGCGATAGAAATAATAATATACAGAACGCGTGATTAAACTTGATAATAATATACCAGCAGAAAAGGCAAATAAATCAATAGCTCTTACAATTGGACCTTGCTTTGAACCAATCCAAAACATATAAGCAAAATAGCCAATTATAAAGATGTCTAAAAATCTGATAGTTATGTCAAAACCTATATGCATTAAGCTCTTTTTAAAAATTTCTGTAATATAGGTAAATCTTTTTCTAAAATATTAATTATCAAACTATTATCTATTTCTTTTTTCGTGTCCAATAATTCTCGGGCATAAAAATCAAATAACTGCCAATCAATTTTTATATTATCAATAATTTTGGGACTTAAATTTTTATATAAATTATTTATCAGCACTAAATTAGATAAAATAATATCATAAAGAAAATCTTTTTTTTCAGTATCGTCAATTTTATCGATGGATTTATAATTTTCATAAGCGTTTAGAATTCTTTCTATTGCCTTTAATATATCAGAAATTATCTGTTTATCTCTATCATTCATGTTTTTTTATTTGAATATGCAGCTCGTCTAATTGCTTAGTGCTTACTGGCGACGGGGTATCAAGCATTACATCTCTCCCTGAACTATTTTTGGGGAAAGCAATTACATCTCTTATTGATTGAGAGCCATTAAATAATGCTACCCATCTATCAAAGCCATAAGCAATACCACCATGAGGGGGTGCTCCATATTTAAAAGCATCTAAAAGAAATCCAAATTTATCATATGCCTCTTGTTCACTAAAACCGAGGATTTTAAACATCTTTTTCTGTAATTCTGTATCATGTATTCTTATTGAACCTCCGCCAATTTCTATTCCATTGATTACAAAATCGTATGCATTAGCACGAACCTTATCCGGTTGAGTATCAAGTAGTGGAATATCCTCAGGTTTAGGAGAGGTAAAAGGATGATGCATTGCTTGATAACGTCCCTCTTCTTCGTTCCATTCCAACAGTGGAAAATCTAATATCCAAACAGGTTTAAATATATTATCGTCTTTAAGTGATAAAAGATCTGCAAGATGGTTCCGTAGTACTCCTAAAATATGTAAACTTTCCTGCTTTTGTCCTGAAATTATAAATACCATGTCCTCTCTGTCAGCCTGACATTTAGATAATACTTGCTGCAATTGTTCTGCATCAAAATATTTATCTATTGAGGATTTTATAGAACCATCAGGATTATATTTTATCCATATCAATCCCTTTGCACCTATTTGAGGTTGACGCAAAAACTCAGTTAAAGCGTCTATTTTTTTTCTGCTAAATATTCCAGCAGCCTTTTCAGCACGGATAGCTCCTATATATTCTGAATTATCAAAGACTTTGAACCCTTTACCCTTAACAATATCTGTAATTTCAGTTATATGCATATCAAAACGTAAGTCAGGTTTATCTGTTCCGTATAATTCCATTGCCTTTTGATAAGAAAGTCTGGGAAATGGTTCATTAAATTCAATACCTTTGATAGTCTTAAATAAATGTTTTGCCAATCCTTCAAACATTTGTAATATATCTTCCTGATCTACAAATGCCATTTCACAGTCTATCTGAGTAAATTCTGGTTGTCTGTCTGCGCGGTAGTCCTCATCACGGAAACATTTTACAAGTTGGAAGTATCTATCATAACCTGCAATCATCAGCAATTGCTTAAATACTTGCGGAGATTGAGGCAATGCATAAAAATTTCCGGGATGCAAACGGGAAGGTACTATAAAATCACGCGCTCCTTCTGGTGTAGATTTTATCAACATAGGTGTCTCTATCTCTATAAAATTCTGACTGTCAAAATAATTACGTACTTCTTTCATCATTTTGTACCTTAACATCATTGCTTTATGACGTATCGGACGTCTCAAATCTAAATATCGGTATTTCATCAAAAGCTCCTCTCCTCCATCTGTTTCATCTTCAATTTTAAAAGGAGGCGTTTCAGATTTACTTAATACCTTTAATTCTTTAACGTCTATTTCTATATCACCAGTTGCCAAATTAGGATTTTTATTTTCTCGTTCAATGACTGTCCCTTTAATTTGAATTACATATTCTCTCCCTAATTGACGAGCAAAACGACAAAGTTCAGGAGCTTTATCCATATTAAATACCAACTGAGTTATTCCATAACGGTCTCTGAGGTCTATGAACGTCATTCCCCCGAGATCTCGGCTGCGATGTACCCAGCCACTTAATACAACTTCCTTGCCTACATCCGAGATACGCAGTTCTCCACAGGTATGAGTTCTGAACATTATTAATAATTTTTTAAACTTTGCAAAAATAAGAAATTTACTAATAAAAACAATATTTTATAATGTATAGGTTTAAATGCACTATTTATTTACACAGAAAACTTTTAAAAACTTATAACTAAGATAATTATAACTGTGCTCTTACACGGCTATTTATCCAAAGATATACAAAAGACCCTAAAACCGTGGAAATGACTGTCCAGAATAGTAGATAGCGAGGCATAAATATAACATTAAGTTTACCTATTTTCTGAGTTGTTAGTAAAGGGCTATCTGTATATTTTGCGTAATCGTATAGCAGTCTGTCTGCATTAAGCATAATAAGAGAATCATTTTTGAATAGTAAATAAGTATTTTTCGGAATTAGAGAATCCGTGGCTAATGATATTTTTTCAATTTTTTCTTTTGTTAAATGATAAATTTTATCTTTAATTTTTACACTATCACTATTAGAATTTTTGAATACATAAATGGTATAAGTTTTTATATCAATACTGTCGTTTTTTACGTAGGAAATTTTGTCCTGACTTTCTAATATACTAATTTGATTTTGGCGGGATAAAATTGTGTCTTTATTTATGTTTAGCGTTAACGAACCTATCCCAAAGGAGACAGTAAGACTGATGATAAGCAAAAGAAGTGTATTATAACTAGAAATGTATTTTATACGACCTTTTAGCATAGCAAAACCTACTAGTAAAGCAATAAAAATAACAATAAAATAGCCCCAACCTCCTACGGAATAAGGAAAAATAACACCATCATCAGAACTTGCCCACGAAAACCAAATAGCAGAACTTACAATAAAAAATTCAAAACTAAGGATTTTAAATAAAGACCTAAATCCGTATTGACCAGCCAAATCAACAGCAATCCCTATAAATAAAACTAATGTAGAGATAGTAAGAAATAAGAAACAATTAGAAAATATAAAAGTACTTAATCCAAACCCAAAAGCAAGAAGTAATAAAACTATAATTTTGTTTAATATTGTTTTATCCTTATATATTGCAAAAATTTCTTCCAGTTGAAAATTAGAGATTTGCCATTCTAATACACTCTCTTGTAAATTATTTATTTGCGTTTGTTTTTCCTTTTTTCCATTTTGCTGGTTGTTATTTTTTTGTGTTTGCTTCTTTCTTTTAAATATTTTTTTTAGAAAACTTTTTATTCGTTGTAAAAATTTATTTTTCTCTTTACTTTTTTTGTTCTTTGATTTAAGAATTTCTTTTTGCCTTTGCTCAAAAATTTCTTTTGCCAGTTCGTTAATTTCCTCATTTAGAGGCTCAAACCAACCGCCACCGCTGTGCAGTATTTTTTCAGCCTTGCTATCAAGTAGTAAATTTGACCACCTATCTAATATTTCCCTGTAAAGATCTGTGCCATATATTTCAGCATCTTTGTAGTAATAAAATTGCGCTTTGGCATAGATATAAAGAGCAATTGGAATTTTTAATAAATTCTTTTTTATATCCTTGTAATAAGGTAAAGATTTAAAAGTATCTTGATAAAAAAACTCAAATAGAAAATCCAAAAATACTTCGCGAAGATAAAAGTCCTGTATATTACTTTTAGTATCATAGTTTTTTATCATCCTTTTATAATAATCTACTTCGCGAAGATAAAAGTCCTGTCCATTACTTTTAGTTTCGGTCGGATAAAGATCGCTAAAAAATAATTGTCCTGTTATGTTGTAATCTTCATATTGAATTCGGGTGTTATAAAGTTGTTTTAGCCGGACTGTAAACAAAAACTCATCATCAAAAGGCAATTCTATTGTATTTTTCTCAAAATATGGTGCCTCCTTGTTCTTAGTATGAAAAAAAATAATTATTTTATCTTTTTCCAACACCAAATAAATAGGATATTGGGGATAAAAGCTTTCTTTTTTCCAATAAGCGCAATTCTCTTCTATATTTTTGTTGTCCTCTACTCGGAATTTAACACGCGTGTAATCAAAATATCTGAATATAACCTTATCCT
>CAZWVR010000064.1:12815-14463 GCA_964637235.1 uncultured Bacteroidales bacterium
TCATATCCATTTTTTAGCATATCCGAAAGCAAGGCAGAATTAAACACTGATACCGGAAAAATCCAGTATTTTTCTTTTATTCCTCTATTTTTTGTGATTTTTCCATCTTTTATGAGTTCAAAAAGTTTTGTACCGTATTCGGGTTTACCTTTTGCGATTATTTCTTCATTGCTAAAAAGATAGTCTAGCAAAATAACGTCATAAGCTTTATTTTCAATTTTGGTTATGGCAGAATTATCTTCTTTATCTAATTTATTATCGTCCTTTTGAATATATAAAGCAGTATCTAAATTGCCAATAATATCTGTGCCGATAATCTCTTTTAGTATCTCTACTTTATGTTTTTCTCCAAATTCTGTTTGTTTCGCATAATTTCTCAGTCCTTGATTTGCAAAGTCATCAATAAGCAAAAAGTCCCATTTGAAATCTTTTATTTGTTCAAAAATTTCATCTGCTTTATTTTTCATTTCTGTTTCGCTGTGGAACTGGAAAGGAGCAACTTTTCCGGCGTGTGCCCCGCCTTCCAGAGGCTCAATAAGTGCGGTTTTTATCTGTAAATCGCGGAACTCCCGAGCAACAGCAGAAGCATATATTTCACGTTCATAATTTTTATTTATTTCCTCAATGATTTCCTGCACCAGTTCTTGTTTTGTTTTTTTCTTTTCTTGTTCTTTCTGTTCCTTTTCCTCCTTATCCTCGTATTCCACCATTCTAAACCAAATACTGGAGTCAAAAAAATTGATGCGTTTTTCGTATTTAAAAGTTATCTTTTTGATAATAGTAATAACAGGCTTTGGATGCTTTTCTTTCAAAAAAATATTTAACCAATAATCAAATATTTTTCCTTTAAACAGTCCTATTGCTTTAACTATAAACAATTTAAAACTTTTGTAATCCTGATAATAAAATATATCTTCTGTAGTATTTTTGTATCTATTTAATATTTCATTAACTAAGTCCATTTCTTATTTTTTTTATATATTGAATTAAAGTTTTATCAAGTGAACCAGTATATTCAATGTTAAAATCATCAAAAGCACCTTTATAATCTCTCAATAATTCATAGATAGGATCTCCGTCAGTATGAGTAAAACAAAAAGCTTCCGTGCTTATTTTCAATTTATCATTTACTTCTTTACTTATATCATCACAATATTTAAAAGGTGTAATACCATTATAAAGCTCTTTACCATGAAAAAATACATACAATGCATTGAAATCTTTAATATTTAAATTTGCTTTGTTTAAAACACTCTCAATTAAATCTATATAATTTTTTTCTTTTTTGTTATTTTCAAAATAAGACTTAGAATAATAGAATATTAAATTATCATTTTTTAAATAAATATCAATATCATTTAATTTATCAATTTCTTTTGCTTTAAAAGAGAGATAATCAACATCTTCCTCATTAATCTCTCCTGTAAAAAAGATAAATAAAGGTTTCATAGTTTTATTATTTTAATTTTGTTGAAAATAGGAGTTCAGTAAGATTAAATTTAGAAGCACGCAAAGCATTTTCCAGAGAGGTATAAGGGACAAACGCTACTGTTGGCGGAACTATTGGTAAAACAGAACGACCAGAATGAACTACTATGCGTCGTATTTTATCTTTTTGCAAACTCTTAATTATCCTTTGGGTCATATT
>CAZWVR010000065.1:0-14425 GCA_964637235.1 uncultured Bacteroidales bacterium
AAATACATAAGCTTGAATAAAAGCTACTAAGAGTTCTATTAAGCTTACAAATAGGGAAAAAATTATGGATAATACCGATACTCCAAGACCTGCATATATGTTAATACCGCCGAATACGAATATTAAGCCGATAAAACTTAGTAGTACAAAGTGTCCGCCTACTATATTTGCAAAAAGACGCACCATCAATACGAATGGCTTTGTGAACATCCCGATAATTTCTACAATAGGCATTAGAGGAACCGGTACTTTTAGCCACCAAGGTACTATTGGAGACCAAAATATATGTTGCCAGTAATGTCTATTCCCACTTGCGGTAGTTATAATAAAAGTAAATAAAGCTAATACAAGCGTTATCGTTATATTTCCAGTCAGATTATAACCAGCTGGAAATATAGGAATTATCCCCATTAAGTTGTTGAAAAATATGAAAAAGAATACTGTAAGTAGAAATGGAGTATATTTTTCGTATTTTTTTCCTATTGATGATTTTGCTATATCATCGATAACAAATACGATTATTGGTTCTAATAAAGATTGAAGCCCTTTTGGTGCCCGTTTTGGGTATTTTTTGTATCTTTTAGCTACGGATACAAAAATCCATATTAGTAGGATAGAGCTAATAAATATGGCTAAAACATCTTTTGTGAATGAAATATCAAAGGGGCGTTTTAGACTGCCGTCTGGCAGTACTTCCATTATTTTGTTTTTATATATCCCTTCTTCGGCTATAATAAGTTTTTTACCTTTTATTGTAAAAATTTCATTTTTGTGATGAGGTATTTTTGAGGAACAAAAGGTTATCCATTTCCCATCAGAGGTTTTTAGAATTACAGGTAAATATATGCTAATGTGGATATCTTTCCCATTTTTTCTATGAAAAGTTATTATATGCCATTGGTAAGAATCTTGTACGTGTTCTAACAGAAACTCGTCAAATTTGAATTTATGTTTTACACTGTCGGAATCTGCTGCATAGATCTGAGGTATTATGAATATAAATAAACTAAAAATCAGTATCTTGGCATAACTTCTCCCCATAAAATAGCCTTTAAAAATCTGTACAAAGAAAAAAATAGTTTTTTTAAATTCAAAGTTTTTTATTTTATAGTAAAATTTAAAAATAGGTTTTTATATGCTCTTTTTCAGTATTTTATAATATTTTCAGTGTTCTAATAGACTGACATTCAATTGATTTTTTAAGATTTTATGTGTGATAATTTTTTATGATGTTTTGATATCTATATGTTTTATCTTTCTAATTATTAAAAAAGTTTAATTAAATGGGGTTGTGTTAATAAATTTTAATTGTTTACAGAATGAAAACTATATTTGACATTGAAATTTAGTTTTGTAAAAAAAATTTTTTTGCTGCGTTTACAATTGTTATTATTGTAGTTGAAGCCATTATAAATGTAGCGAAGTTTCTTTTGTATGTTATTTTTAAAACATTGCTTATGTTATTTGGTTTGAAAAATGGTGATTATGTTGCTTTGATTGCTCCCAGTGGAATACCTTCTATTTCAAAGGTGCATAGAGGCATTGAAAATATTAAAGCTTTGCAACTTAATCCTATTGCTTACGATGGGGAAAAAATTGTACAGAGCGATGAAGCTATAACGGCAGTTTTAATACGTAAGTATGGTTATTTAGCAGGAAGTGATCAGAGACGCCTTTCAGAGTTGCATTGGGCTTTTGCGGACAATAAAGTAAAAGCTATTTTTGCTATTAGAGGAGGTTATGGAGCTACCAGATTATTGCCTTTCATAAATTATTCGCTAATAGCTCACAACCCTAAGATTTTGATTGGTTATAGTGATATAACAGCAATACAAATGGCTTTGTATCATAGGGTAGGGTTGCAGAGTTTACATGGTATTGTTGCTGGGGATGTTTTTACTGATTATCATTTCAAGCAACTTAGGAAGTTTTTGTTTGGAGAATTAAAAAGTGAAGTATTAGATTGTTATGAGGATAAGGATTTTAGTATAATAGTTCCGGGAGAAGCCTATGGGGTGTTAGTAGGAGGTAATTTGTCATTATTAAGTTCATTAGTTGGTACGGGGTTTTTACCATCATTTGCTGGTAAAATAGTTTTTATTGAAGATATTGCTGAGCCTATCTATAAAATAGATAGGATGTTAGAACATTTGCTACAAGGAACAGATTTATCTTTTGCTTCGGCATTTGTTTTTGGGGAATTTACTGGTATTGAGCCGCAAAAGAATGATTTTGAGCTTTCAGAGCTTTTATATGAGAAATTTGGGAATATGGGAGTGCCTGTTATCATGGGAGTTAATTTTGGACATATTACTAATAAGTGTATTTTTCCCATAGGTGTAGAGGTGTTTATTAGTACAAATCCATTTGAGGTTCGTTTAGTTAGTAATATTTATAAATAAGTGGTTATGAAAAATTTGCTTATTTTTTTGTTATTTCCTGTTATTTTGTATGGACAGTCTGAGGAGCCTCAGTTTTTTAGCGGAGGTGTTGTTTTTTCCATGGTTGCCAGCCAGATTGATGGAGATTATAACATTGGTTATCATAAAATTAGTCCTTCTTTTGGGGTATATACTGATTATAATTATTGGAAGAAGCTTTCGTTTCGCTCGGGGATTTTTTATATGCCCAAAGGTGCGCGTAGTGGCTCAAAATATAATTTTTTTGCTACGCGGTTTTATTATGCGGAGGTGCCTTTTATAGCAACTTATTATTTTAATAGTCGTTTTTCTGCCTCTCTGGGTGTGGTTTTTGATTATCTTTTTAGTGGTTATTATTACGATGGCACTTCAAAGGTTTCTTATAAACAGCTTAATATACGTAATATGGACTATGCCCATTATTGGTCTTTTAATATTAAGTTGAATGATAGATATAACTTGCGTTTTGTGCAGAATTATAGTTTGATACCAATTACAAAGAGTTTAAATCGTACTTGTTGGTATAATAATATGTTTTTTTATTGGATGTTTAAGAATGTGCCCCCAAATGCATGCTGGTGGAATAATGTTCTGAAAGTTAGTTTAGAAATAAGTTTATTTAAATAAAAACTTTATGAAATCTGCTAAAATTGTTCTCGGTATCACAGGGGCAAGTGGTGCTATTTATGCATGGAGGTTTATGCAGTTGATACGAGATAGAAATTTGCCTTTGGATTTAGCAGTCGTATTTAGTAAAAATGCAAAAAAAGTATGGGAGTATGAGTTAAAAGCTCCTTATAGTGATATACCTTACAAGATTTATCCAGATGATGATTTTTTTGTCCCTTTTGCTTCTGGCTCATCATCTTATGAAAAGATGGTAATAATGCCTTGTTCAATGGCTACAATAGGGAAAATTGCAAATGGAATAACTGATACTCTTATTACTCGTGCAGCAGATGTAATGTTGAAGGAACGTAAAAGGCTTGTATTAGTACCGCGTGAAATGCCTTATAATGCTATACATCTTGAAAATATGTATAAATTGACTTTGCAGGGAGCAGTAATTTGTCCTGCTTCACCTTCTTTTTATTCTTTTCCTTCTACTATTGAAGATTTAGTGGATACGGTTTTACAAAAAGTATTTAAACTATTGGATTTAAATATTACTTTTTTCAGATGGCAAGAAAAGGTTTAATGGGGCGAAGGGGCTTATTTTTTATCGTAGTTGTATATTAAATTTCTTTTGCAAATTATAGATTATTTTTTTCATTATTTTATCGATTTGTTTATCTGTAAGGGTTTTTTGTTCGTCTTGTAAAATTATGGAAATTGCATAGGATATTGTATTTGGCGGTAATTTTTCACTTTCATATACATCAAAGATATTGATATTTTTAATAAGCCTTTTGTCTGTATCTTTGATTACTTTTTTAATATCTGCGAATTTTATATTTTTATCTATTAGTATAGCAATATCTCTTCTTACTTTTGGATATTTTGGGATTTCTTTATATTGAGGTTTTTCAGGTAAATATTGCATTAGTAATTCAAAGTCTATTTCAGAGTAGAACACTTCTTGTTTTATTTCCATTTTTTTAAGGATACTATTTGAAACGCTACCTAATTGCGCTAATGGTTTGTTATTTATTTGATATTCAATGCCATAGTTAAAAATTTCCCAATTAGTTTCTTTTATAGTAAGATTTTCAATATCAAAGCCAAGATATTTAAATAGTGCTTCTGTTTCGGATTTTAGGAAAAAGAAATCCGTTTTTTTTGCAGGAGATTTCCAATTGGGTTCATATACTAAGCCAGTCGTAGTAATGGCAATTTTGTATGTTTCTTTATATTTATCGTCAACGGAGCCTTTATCTGCTATTTTAAAATATACCTTTCCGAATTCAAAGAATTTTAGGTTTGGATTTTTACGATTTATATTGAGAAGGATTGCTTCTAATGCTCCGAAAAGCATTGTCTGCCGCATTACTGTTAATTCTTTGCTTAGGGGGTTATGTATTTTTACTCTTTTTTCTTTTGGAAAACTTGGGAGATTTTCGTAATAATCTTCCTTTGTAATTGAAAGAGCCATAATTTCGTTGAAACCTCGTGAAGCTAAATATTTTGCTATTTTAAAACGGTATTCATTAGCGATATTTGTAGGTTGTTCTATAATTTTTATTTTCCGTTCTTTGGTAGTAATATTGTTGTAGCCGTAGATACGTATAATTTCTTCAATGATATCTGCTTCACGTCTGACGTCGTATCTATATGTTGGAACTTTAAGGTTGAGTTTTTCTTCATTTTCGGAGATTATCATTATTTCAAGGTCTTCGAGTATGTTTTTTACAGTGTCTCTATCAAGTTTTTTGCCGATTATTTTATCGAGTTGTTCATATCTTAGTGTTACGTCAAATGAGTTAATAGGATTTGGGTATATATCGGAAATTTCGGAAGTTATTTTAGCATTTGCGTATTTTTTTAGTAATAATGCTGCTCTTTTTAGTGCCCAAGTTGTTGCATTGATATCTGTTCCACGTTCGAATCTATATGAAGCATCTGTGCTAATTTGATGTCTTTTAGAGGTTTTTCGTATCCAAGTAGGATTAAAAAATGCACTTTCGAGGAATAGATTTTTTGTATTTTCTGTGACTGCTGAATGAAGTCCTCCCATTACACCACCGATACACATAGGAGTATGTTCCCCATCGCATATCATAAGGTCTTTGTCCGTTAATTTTATTTCTTTACCGTCTAAAAGCACGAATGGGGTACCATTTTTGACTGTATCTACAATAATTTTGTTTCCTTTAATTTTATCGGCGTCAAAGGCGTGCAATGGTTGACCTATTTCGTGGAGGACATAGTTAGTAATATCAACTACGTTATTTATAGGTTTTTGTCCTATTGCTTTTAGGCGTTCTTGCATCCATTTAGGAGAGGGTTTTATTTGTAGATTTTTAAATGTTAATCCACTATATCTTGGGCACGCTTCTTGATTTGCTACTTGAATTTCAATAGGGAATTCAGTGCTGTCTATTTTGAATTCGTTAACGTCAGGAAGTTTTAGTTCTACATTTAGGTCTGTATTTGTTTTTAGGTATGCATAAAGATCTCTTGCGACGCCATAATGGCTCATTGCATCTTGTCTATTAGGTGTTAGATCTATATCAAAAATCCAATCTTCGTATATGTCAAAGTATTCTTTTGCAGGTTTACCTATTTGTGCACTATCTGGCAGGACAATAATTCCTTCGTGGTTAGTTCCAAGTCCTATTTCGTCTTCGGCGACTATCATTCCTTCTGATATTTCCCCCCGTATTTTTATTTTTTTCATTTGTATCGGTTCCCCATTGGTGGGATATATCGTTATTCCAACTGGTGCTACAATAACTTTTTGTCCAGCTGCAACATTAGGAGCTCCACATACTATTGGAAGTACTTTATTTCCTATATCTACTGTTGTTATACTTAGTTTATCTGCTCGGGGGTGTTTTTCGCAAGTAAGAACTTTGCCTACTATTAATCCTTCTAATCCGCCCGGTATAGATTGATATTTTTCTGTTTTTGTGACCTCTAAGCCTATAAATGTCAGAATATTAGCAACTTCAAACGGATCTAAATCTATGTTTATATAATCTTTTAGCCAGTTGTATGATATTTTCATTGTTTAAAATTTTGACCGAACAAAGGTAAAAATTTTTCTTTTTTGTATAAAATTGTTTTTTAGGGAAATTGTTTCATCCAGACAAAAATTTGATATGTCTAAAAAATTTTTTACTTTTAAATGCATTTTTGAGCATTAGTTTTTCAGTTCTTGTTGAAACTAAATGATTTGCGTATAATGTGGAGTAAAGTAGAATAAGTTTTTGTATTATTAAATTTGAATTTTGAATTGAAATGTTTGCTTATCGGTTAAAAAATATAAATTATGAAAGCACAAGAGAAATACAAACCAAAGAATCATATTAGAGTAGTAACTGCGGCTTCTCTTTTTGATGGGCACGATGCCGCAATAAATATAATGCGTAGAATAATGCAAAGTACTGGTGCAGAGGTTATTCATTTGGGGCATAATCGTTCTGCACAAGAGATTGTTATGTGCGCTATTGATGAAGATGCTCAGGCAATAGCAGTGACTTCTTATCAAGGTGGCCATATGGAATTTTTTAAATATATGTATGATTTGTTAAAAGAGTATAATTCTGAGCATATACGTATTTTTGGTGGAGGAGGTGGAACTATTTTGCCCAATGAAATAGAGGAATTAGAAAAGTATGGAATTGCTAAAATATATTCTCCTGATGATGGGAGAAAAATGGGACTTCAAGGAATGATAAATGATCTTTTGCAGAAAAGTGATTTTCCTACTGGTAATATTGATTATATTGATTTTGAGGCTATTGCGAAAAAAGAGAGAAAAGCAATTGCACAAACTATTTCTGCTTGTGAAAATTATAGAGATAATATTTTTTCAGATTTGCAGAAGCTTAAAGAAGCAATAAAAGAGTCTAAAACACCAGTTGTAGGTATTACGGGAACAGGTGGAGCAGGTAAATCTTCTTTGATAGATGAACTGGTAAGACGTTATCTTGTAAGTAATCCGGATAAGACTATCGGAGTTGTTTCGGTTGATCCTACAAGACGTAAAACCGGCGGGGCTCTACTTGGTGATAGAATACGTATGAATTCTTTGAGTAATCCGAGAGTTTATATGCGTTCTTTGGCTACTCGCGGCGCTAATCTCGTGGTTTCTCCTTTTGTTCAGGATGCAATAGATGTCCTTAAATTTGCTGATTTTGATTTAATTTTTTTGGAAACTTCTGGAATAGGTCAGTCGCAGACTGAAATTGTAGATTTTAGCGATCTTTCTGTATATGTTATGACTCCTGAATATGGGGCTCCTTCTCAATTGGAAAAAATAGAAATGTTAGATTATGCTGATTTCGTAGTTATAAATAAATTTGATAAATACGGAGCTCTCGATGCACTACGTGATGTAAGAAAACAGGTGCAACGTAATAGGGAGGAATTTGATAAATCTCCAGAAGAGATGCCTGTATTCCCTACAATAGCTTCACAGTTTAATGATGATGGTGTAAATAAGTTTTTCGTTGCATTACTCGAAAAATTGAATTCATTGGGTAAAAAACAATATACTATTCCGGATTATTCTACGCAGATTAAACATACTACGGTATATATCGTGCCTCCGGAAAGACGTCGTTATTTATCAGAAATTAGCGAAACAATACGAAAATATAATCGTTGGGTAGAAGAGGAAAAGAAAACAGCTCAATACCTTTATGGTCTAAAAAAGACTATTGACCTTTTAAAGGAACAAGGTGAGGATAAAGAAATTATAGAAACTTTGCAGCATCGTTTTAATCGTTTATACGATAAATTAGATCCAGCAAGTAAAAAAATATTAGAAAATTGGGAACAAACAAAAGAGCGTTATAGGCAAGAGGAGTATGTTTATAAGGTTCGAGATAAAGAGATTCGCGTAAAAACTTATACAGAGACACTTTCGCATACTAAAATACCTAAGGTTGCAGTACCCAAGTATGAAGATTGGGGAGAGATACTAAGATGGAGCTATCAAGAGAATTTCCCCGGCTTTTTCCCATTTACAGCCGGAGTTTTCCCCTTTAAACGGGAAGGAGAAGATCCTACACGAATGTTTGCAGGAGAGGGCGGCCCAGAGCGTACTAATAAACGTTTCCATTATCTTTCTTATGGAATGCCAGCAGCCCGTCTTTCTACTGCTTTTGATTCAGTGACTTTATATGGAGAAGATCCAGACATCAGACCTGATATATACGGTAAAATAGGTAATTCCGGCGTTTCTGTATCTTGCCTCGACGATGCTAAACGTCTTTATTCTGGTTTTAGGCTATACGACCCTAAGACATCTGTTTCTATGACTATAAATGGTCCGGCTCCTATAATGACAGCATTTTTCTTTAATACTGCTATTGACCAAGAATGCGAAATATATATTAAAGAGCACGGTTTAGAGAATGAAGTAAAAAAGAAAATAGAGCAATTTTATAAAGAACGAGGAACAGAAATACCTAAGTATAGGGCTCCTTTACCACAGGGACATAATGGCTTAGGATTGCTTTTATTAGGAGTTCCCGGTGATAAGGTCTTACCAAAAGATGTCTATGAAAAAATAAAGGCAGAAACACTATCAAAAGTACGGGGTACTGTTCAGGCTGATATTCTTAAAGAGGATCAAGCACAAAATACTTGTATATTTTCTATTGACTTCTCCCTGAAAATGATGGGAGATATGCAAGAGTATTTTATAAAACACAATATCCGTAATTTTTATTCAGTTTCTATATCTGGCTATCATATAGCCGAAGCAGGAGCCAATCCGATAACTCAATTAGCTTTTACCTTAGCTAATGGATTTACGTATGTAGAATATTATCGTGCTCGCGGAATGGACGTAGACGCTTTTGCAAGAAATCTTTCATTCTTTTTCTCTAATGGCGTAGATGCTGAGTATTCGGTAATTGGTCGTGTTGCTCGTCGTATATGGGCAAAGGCTATGAAATTATTGTATGGTGCTAATGAACGTTCTCAAAAACTTAAATATCATATTCAGACATCTGGACGTTCTCTACACGCTCAGGAAATAGAATTTAATGACATTCGTACTACATTACAAGCGGTTTATGCTATTTTTGATAATTGTAATTCTCTGCATACTAATGCTTATGATGAGGCTATTACCACTCCCACAGAGGAATCTGTAAGGCGTGCCTTAGCTATTCAGTTGATAATCAATAAGGAATATGGAATAGCTAAAAATCAGAATCCTTGGCAAGGTTCTTTTATTATAGAGGAACTCACTGATTTGGTGGAAGAAGCCGTATTATTGGAGTTTGACAGATTAACTGCGCGTGGAGGCGTTTTGGGAGCTATGGAAACTATGTATCAGCGTAATAAAATACAAGAAGAATCCTTGTATTATGAACAAATGAAACTTTCTGGAAAATTGCCTATTATTGGAGTTAATACATTTTTATCAAAAGATGGTTCGCCTTTCCAAATTCCCGGTGAAGTAGTCAGAGCTACCGAAGAAGAAAAACAAAATCAGCTTAAAACAATAGAAAATGTTAAGAAAACTTGGGAGCCGGAGGCTAAGGCTGCTCTTGAAAATTTGAAAAAAGTTGCTGCTTCTCATCAAAATATTTTTGAAGCTATTATGGAAGCTGCTAAGTATTGTACAATAGGGCAAATTACCCAAGCTCTCTATGAGGTTGGTGGACAATATAGACGTAATATGTAAAAATTTTACAAATGAAAAAGCTTATTTTATTTGTTGGGTTATTATTGTTTTTATTTTCTTGCTCCTCAGATATTAAACATATTCAAAATATGGGAGATACTTTCTATACTAAATTGAAAAATCGTAATTATAAGGAAGCACTTCAATACACTTATTCAAGGTTTTTTAAAAATGCAGATTCTGTATGGGAAGCCATGCAAAATAAATATGGTAAAATTCTCTCTTTTCATAGAGAAGAGACTACTGTTTTAAATGGTCAAAAAATTTTGTATAAAAATAAAGATACTCTTTATGGGGATATCGCTGTTTTAAAATATAAAGTAAATTATGAAAAAGTTTCGGTTAAAGAGCGATTAGTCTTTATAAAGGTTCGTAAAATTAATAGCTATCCATACACTAATCCCACTTATAAAATTATATATTATCAGTCTGGCTATGATCAAAAATAAATAATTATGGACATAAAGCTTCTTAATGATGAGCTATATAATTCGTCATTGAAATTGAGAGAAATTCTCAACGAAGGATTAAAATGGGTCAATGATTATGTACAAGAGGATAGAAAGGAGGTCAGTATATCAAATTTAAAGACCCATAGACGGCGTTTGAATAGATATTTGAATGCTATATATAAGCGGCCTGCAATAGCTATTTTTGGGCAAAGTCAAGTCGGAAAATCTTATTTAGTATCTAATTTGACCAAGCGTCCAGAGGACTATTCATTGTATATAAAAATTCCGGGTACAGATGAACAAATTGATTTCATTACCAATATAAATCCCCCCGGGGGTGGTAAAGAAGCAACCGGTTTAGTTTCTCGTTTTACTACTGCTGATAATTGGCAGCCTGGTTGGAAACCTTTTGAAATTGTACTTTTTAGCCAAGCTGATATTGTTAAAGTTATTGCAAATGGTTATTTCTCTGATATTACACATTATACCTATACTATTGACCGTGATAAAATTCAGCAGAAAATATCAGATTTGTATAATTTGAGAATGAAACAACCTGCCGAAGGTTTAACAGAAGATGATATTTTTGACATAAAAGAATATTTGAATGACAAATTCCCAGATCATTTTATTTTGAAAGATTTGAATAATATAAATTTTTGGGAGGATATAGCTATTATATTGCCTTTTATCCCTGCAACTGAAAGATGGAGATTATTTGAGTTTTTATGGGGCCAACAGCCGTTTTTTACAGATTTGTTCAATAAACTTACTCACGCACTTCAAAAATTAGGATTTCGTCCATCTGTTAGATGTGATATTGATGCCCTCGCCCCTCAATCAGATACTATTTTGGATGTAGAAAGATTGCGGGAATTATATAAAGATGTGAATAGGGAACCTGTAAAACTTTATGACGGAGATAAATTTATTGCACAATTGGATAGAAGTATATTGAGTGCACTAACAGCAGAAGTAATATTGCCATTAGCAGATAAAACAGCAGAGCACCCTAAAAGACAGTTCCTTAAACAAGCTGATGTTCTGGATTTCCCCGGAGCTCGTTCTCGCCAGCAAATCCCAGAAGATACTTTTGAAGATAAATCTGCTGATGATAAACTTTTTGTATATCTGCGAGGTAAAGTGGCTTATCTTTTTCATCGCTATAATATAAATTTTGAAATTAGTACATTGCTCTTTTGTATGGACGATAGACAACCAGAAGTCACAGATTTGCCTAAATTTATTTATGAATGGATTAGAGATGTTCATGGTGCTTCGCCTGAACAGCGAGATAATAGAGAAAAACATCTGGCAGAATTACTACCCGGTACACCACAAGAGAAGCTGATACCTCTTTTAGTTGTATTGACTAAGTTTAATATAGAATTAGCTGGTAATCCAGCAACAGAAAAACCAGGTGATTTGGAGCCTCATAATGCAAAATGGGATAAACGATTAAGAGCTAATTTCGCGGAATTTATGAGTATATCTTTAAGCGATGATTGGATAAATCATTGGAATTTAAAAGGTGCTTTTAAAAATGTTTTCCCTCTCAGAGATCCTAAATGGTCTCAAAATATTTATGAAGGATACAAAGAACATGGAAAAGAAATTGCCGTTAAACCTGAATATGAGCTTAAATTGCAGGATATGTACAATTCCTGGATAAAGCACCCTTATGTCAATAGACATATACATAATCCTGAAAAAGCTTGGAAAGAAGTCACTGAACTTAATAAAGATGGATTGGATTATATTATTGAATATCTTACGCCTACTACTAATCCGATTATAAAATATCAGCAGCTTAAAGACAAAATTGCTGAAATAAAAACTGCTACTTATGACGATTTGGCTTTATATTATACAGGTGGCTCAATTGATGAAAAACTTCAAAGAGCTAAGAAAGATGCTATGAAAGTCTTTTTGATACTTATGAAAATGCAGAATGAGAAAAATTCCTTCGGATATTTGTTAGATTATCTGAAAATTGATGATGATATAGCTTGGAAAGTCTATTTTGACTTTATGATGAGAGAACAAGTAAGTTCTCCTGAGGAACATCAGACAACTGATGAAGTGAATACATTACCTATTGATTTAGTAGAATTATTGCGTCAATTTGTAGATATTTCAGACAATGATAATCCAGAGACCATCATCAAAAAATTAAAAGATTTTTTCTCGATTGACGATGATGATTTGCTTAGAAAAACTTTACAAGAGGCCGGTATCAATATTGACGCTCTCATAGAAGCAAGTAAAAAACCTGAAACTATTTTTGAAAAATACGATAAATCTTATATATTTGCTCAGAAACTTATAGCACGTTGGCTAAAACATCTTGAGAATTTAAAACAGGAAAGGGTCTATAAAGAATTAGGCTTATCAAAAGATGTTATTTATTTGATAATTAGTGAATTAGAAAAGGCTAAAAATAGAGTGAATTTAAAAAGCATTATTGCCAATAAAACAAGAGAGCATATAGAAACTTTTCAGAATACTAATAGTATAGACATTGTAGCTCGTATATCAGCTGCTGTTTTGAATCTGTTTGTGAATACATTAGGCTGGATATATGAACCTTTTGAAAAAAGACCCAAAGTAAAACCTACGGATGCTAAACCTGTGTTTTCAGATGTAGTTGTGCATACACCGGAAAAGAAAGAACTGAAACTCGGAATAAAATTCCCTGGTGAGAGTTTCTTTGTCCAGTGGGTAGCTGCAATGAGAGCTACTTTTGAAGCAAATGTCTATTATGAGGAAAATATTAAAGATGAGTTTCAGGTAAAACGTAATTCTTTATTAGCAGAGATTTTAAATAAACTCCAAAATATAAAACTATGAAAATGAAAGTAAGACAAGTTTACAAATGTGAAATTTGTGGTAATGTTGTTGAAGTTCTGAATGTCGGAGGCGGTGAACTCTTTTGCTGCGGTCAACCAATGAAACTTATGGAAGAACAGACTGCAGATACTTCTACTGAAAAGCACGTACCTTTTATTGAGCGTGTCGGTGATAAGTATGTTGTAAAAGTAGGTGAAACAGTAGAGCATCCTATGCAGCCTAATCATTATATTCAGTGGATTGAATTAGAGGTTGACGGAATGCTTTATCGTAAATATTTGAAACCTACTGATAAGCCTATGGCTGAATTTTATGTACCCGAAGGTCAGAAAGTTTCAGCTCGCGAATATTGTAATTTGCACGGTTTGTGGGAAGGAAAACTTTGAAACCTTATCTTTTCTCTGATGGGCTGTCCGATGAGGATAGCCCTTTTTTATTTTCGTAATATTTCCGTAAAATTTTTAATGCTTTGACTATGTGATTTTCTACTGTGTTTACCGATATATGCAATAATTCTGCTATCTCCTTGTATTTTAGTCCATTATATTTGTGTAAAATAAATATTTCACGACTCCGATAGGGAATAAGTTGCAGTATTTGGTTTACTTTTTTTTGCTCATCAGAATGGATAAGATTTTGTTCTGGTGTGGAATTATCGCTAATTTCTATATTTTTAAGACATTGTGTTAATATTTTCTTTTTTCTCCAATAGTGAAAAATTTTATTTCTTACCGAGATTATCAAATAATTACGGATACTTGTTTTTATTGTAATTTTTTTTCTATTTATCCAGATATGAGTAAATACGTCTAAAATTATCTCTTCTGCTAACTCCTTGTTTTCCAATAGATTATATGCGTAATTAAAGAGCGTGGGGTAATACTCGTTAAATAGAGCATTAAATGTTTCTTTATCGCCTCGTTTTATCTTGTAAAAGTCTTTTATTTCCATTCAATAATCCTGCTTTAATACAAAATTAAAAAATGTTTGCGAAGTGTAAACATTTTTATATTGTTTAGTGGAGTAGTCTATTGGATTAAATGAAATGGGCAATTAGAGATAATATGAGTTTTGATTGTAAACCTATTTCAGGCAAGACCATCTGCCCAACCTCCCCCTTGGTGAAGGGGGCTGGGGGGATTGAATTTCCCACCAGACAAAAGTCTGGCGGGAAAATATATCTTGATTATTAGATAAATTAGTGAAAATTATTAACGTTTCACTCCATCAAAAATCCGGCGGGGATGCACCAGAGGGTTTTATCATTGATTTTTTTTGGTAGCCAGTAGTCTCCCAGATAAAAGATATAAATGTATTTGAAATTCAATTTTTTAGATAAGGCGTTAATGCTTTTTAAATCCTGATTTCGGATATTAGTTTTTGCTTTTACTTCTATG
>CAZWVR010000066.1:0-14386 GCA_964637235.1 uncultured Bacteroidales bacterium
AATTTAATCAAATCAATAACGCCTTTAAAGTTATCTTCTTCGCCTATTGGAATTTGTATAGGTAGAGGGTTTGCGCCGAGTTTAGAGACCATTTGATCAAGGACAGCATAGAAATCGGCGCCAATTCTATCCATTTTATTTACGAAGGCAATTTTAGGGACTTTGTATTTATCAGCTTGCCGCCAAACTGTTTCAGACTGAGGTTCGACGCCTCCCACAGCACAAAAAACAGCGACAGCCCCGTCTAATACTCTCAAAGAGCGTTCTACTTCTACGGTAAAATCGACGTGTCCGGGAGTATCAATTATATTTATTTGGAACTTCTGGTCATTATAGACCCAAAAGGTAGTAGTAGCAGCAGAGGTTATTGTAATGCCACGTTCCTGCTCCTGCGTCATCCAGTCCATAGCAGCAGAGCCCTCATCAACCTCTCCGATTTGATGGATTTTGCCGGTGTAATATAGGATACGCTCGGTAGTTGTAGTTTTACCGGCGTCGATATGCGCCATTATACCTATATTACGAATATGTTTTAAAGTTTCAATCATAGTTCAATGACTAGCGGATTGAAACCTGCCACTTAAAATAAATTTAAGCAGAAGCAGGATAATCCTTGTGTTATTAAAATCTGAAATGGGCGAAAGCTTTATTAGCTTCTGCCATACGATGTATTTCTTCTTTACGTTTGAAAGCACCACCTTCTTTGTGGTATGCAGCTATAATTTCATCTGCCAATCTATATGCCATAGGTTTACCTTTTCTGGCTCTGGCGTATTTGATAAGGTTTTTCATACTAATAGATTCCTTTCTCTCAGGACGAATTTCCATAGGTACTTGGAAAGTAGCGCCACCTATTCTTCGGCTCTTAACTTCGACTTCCGGTGTAACATTAGCCAAAGCTTCCTTCCATATCTCTAATGCACTTTTCCCCTCATCTTTCATTCTCTTTTCAACGATATCCAGAGCCTCATAAAAAATTTTAAAAGCTAAATTCTTTTTACCGTTTTTCATTAAATTATTTACGAATTTAGTGACCTTAACGTCATTAAATTTAGGATCCGGAAGAATATATCTTTTTTTTGGTTTACGACGTCTCATAACTGATTATTTTTTAGGTTTTTTAGTTCCATATTTAGAACGTTGTTGTCTTCTACCCTCTACACCGTCGGTATCCAAAGCACCTCTTATAATATGATATCTAACGCCGGGTAAATCTTTAACACGCCCACCCCTTACTAAAACTATGGAGTGTTCTTGTAGATTATGTCCTTCACCGGGGATATAAGCGTTCACTTCTTTACCATTAGTAAGGCGCACACGAGCGACTTTACGCATAGCTGAATTAGGTTTCTTTGGAGTAGTAGTATAAACTCTTATACATACTCCTCTTTTCTGGGGCGAACCGTCCAATGCCGGAGATTTACTCTTTTTCTTAACTTTCTGACGCCCCATTCTTACCAATTGTTGTATTGTTGGCATAAATAAAGCTTTTTATTTTTTGCGTTCGGACTGCAAAGATAGAAAATTATTTTTTTATCATACAAATTTTACAAAAAAAAATCGGATAAAAATTAAATTTTATCCTTATTTAATCTGATTATCAAATAGTTATAAAAAAAGAGATGATATTTTTTATTATTTATAAACAATTTTTAACTTTTCTGAGGCTACCCTTTCAATCCTGCAATCTCCATATTTTTCACAAACAGTCTTTGTCATAATATAAAACAAATCATATAATTTACGTTGAGATTTATATATCAATATAGCTTCTTTTGCATCATCTGCTTCAGTATATTCAAAACGAGGGATAAGCTCCAAAGAAGCAGAAAGAGACAGAATTTCGTGTATTAAATCTAAATTTCTAAACATATCTCGTGAACTACGAATATTTTCAACAACATAAAATAAATTTTTAGGCACATATTCATTCAAAAAATATTCTGCAAAAAGCTCATATAAATCATTATATTCTACATTTAGTTCTTTTGCAGAAATCTCTAATAATTCAAAAAAATATTTATCATCGTATATTTCAGTTTTCAACAAAGGGAATTCCTTAGGGAAGGAACTTTTTTCAAAAATTGAAAACCAAACTTTACTATCAAATTTCTTTATTATAGCCTCTCTGTATGCCACGAATATTAAACCTTTCATTTGTTAAGTTTTTTAATTTGATTTTTTAATTCCTCTATTTGCAATCTCAATTTATAGACCAAAGCTTCTTTTTGTTCAAGTATTTTGTCTAATTTCAGCAGTTTTTCTTCTACTTTTTCTCTCTTGAGTTGTTCAAACTCTTTATCTTTCTGTATTTCTCTATTTAAATACTGGAATATTTCATATACAGCGAGTACTGTCTCAGTGTTATTTTGCAATTCAATATTTTTATTATGTAAATGCCTATATAATTCATTTAATTTTTCCCGATCTTGTTTAGATTTAAGCAATGCTTTTTTGAGAACTTCTTCTGAATTTTTCAGTTTAACAACGAGACTATCCGTTTTTCTTTTCTCCTCTTCTAATACTTGCTGCATTCTCTGCATTTCCTCAATTTTTTTAGCTAATTCTTTTGCTTGTTGCTCAGTATATTCTTGTTGTTTTTTCAATTGCTCTTCTTGCATAATTCTTTTTGTTATTTCTAAGGAAATAACAAGAATTTTCTCCACATTGCCTTTGGCATCAATAACAGGTGTAAAGTGATCTTCAAACCATACAGTTTTATCATCAATTTCAAAAGTACGATTATATACAATATTCTGTTTGTGTTCGACTATTTTTCTCCAAAATTCTTCATTACTTAAAGGAGAAGTAGGATTATTATCAATAATTGAAAAATGCTGACCGAGAAAAAAACTCTTAGGCAATTTATAAAAACTCAGTACTCTATCATCTACGGTAAGTATATTTCCCTCCAAATCTAACTCAAAAACATAAGCTATTGATTTTACAGCAGATAATATGCTAGTAAGTTCAGCTTCACGGCGGGCGGCTTCTTCCTGAGTAGCTTGTAATTCTTCAAGGTTCTGACGCATTTCCTCTTCTTTGGCAGCCATCTCTTCGGTCTGTTTCTTAGATTGTTCCAATAACCTGGTAGTCCTTTCATTTATTTTAGTTATAGATATAGTAGCAGCAATATTTTCTGCTATTTTTTCTACAAAGTCAATTTGATATTTTTCAAAATAATTAAAAGAAGCTATTTCTATAACACCTAAGACTTCCTCCTCTTGAATAAGAGGCACAATAAGGAGACTTCTGGGAGTAGCCCCGCCTAATCCTGAGGTTATAGAAACATAATCCTCTGGGATTTCTGTCAAATACATAGTAGCTTTTTCAATAGCAACTGTACCTACCAAACCCTCCCCAAGAGCTATTACTTTTTGTTTTTTCCGTTCTTTATTGTATGCATAGGCAGCATAAAGCTCTAAATATACATTTTCTTTATCTTCATCATTTATTAAGAATATAGCACCTTGATTTGCGCCAAGATAATCTACCAAATTTTTTATAACAACTGTTGAAAGTTCATGGAGATCCTTAGCAACTTGACGCAATAAATCCGCAAATTTACTAATACCTTCGTTCACCCATCTATTTATTCTATCTTGTTCAAATCTTTTGGCCTCTTCCTCCTTAGCTTTAAGAAGGCTATCTCTAAGTTTTAATAATGAATTACCAAGTTTATCTTTATCACTTAATGGTTTAAATTCTGTTTGGAAATTACCTTTTGTTAATTCTTCGGCAAATAAACTCATATGATTAAGACTATCAATAACCTTATTTATAATAGAAACAGTATCTGCAACCTCTTGTATAAATTGTTTTTTTATAGAAATAGTACCAGGCAAGATACCATATTGCAAAGGTTGTATATTCTCATAAAAATGAGAAAATATTTTTGAGAAAGAACGAACTGAATAAAATATGAAAAATAAGAATATAAAATAACTCAAAAATAGTAATACAACAAAAAAAGCAGTAGATTTTTTAAATATAATTACAAATTTACCGGCAAGTGTTTCTCCAAATAAACGCAAATTTTTCTTAGTTTGAGCCATTAGATCTTCCCATTTCTGCATTACACCTTCATCTGATGTATAACCAAGTTCCTTATCTGAATTATATAAAGATGTAAAATTAGTTTTATATTTATTTAAAGCAGCTATAAATTCAAGAGGCAATTCCACTGTATTTTGGATTAAAGACAAAGAGTCTGATAAGGTTGCAGTATCTGTTTTAGCAACTTGATTAAGTATTTTCTGTATCTGTATATAGTCATTAAGGAACTGTTCATAATATTTAGTATCAGGTTTACGTAAATAATTAAAAAAATCTTGATTTAATTTATAGACTTGTGCCAAAATAGGATCTTTCTTTTGTCCTTTTAATTTCGCAGAATAACGCATTACATCTTTATAACTATCGTAAACTTTACCTATACTACCGGTTTTCTGACTACCTCGCAAATATAATTTATGGACAAGCTTATCAAAAGTTTCTGCTTCTTTTTTATAATAATACAAAAAATCCTCTAAATAATTTAGAACGCCAAACTTTTGCGTTAAGTTCACATTTCGCAACGAATCTAATAAATGATATACATATTGATACATTATTTTATGGCGACGTAAATAACGATTTTTCTTAGTTCTGAAAAAAATTTCATCATCAGAAAATTTATTAAGGAAATTCAATTGAGCTTCATAATCTATATGAAAAATATTTTGCGCAAGTTCAACATCACTTCTATAAGAAGAAAAAGCAGAAAATTTATTTGCAAATCCAAAGAAAAAAACAATGATAAAAAATACGAAAATAAATAAAATCAGCAAAATAATTCGTAAAATATTCCGTAAAGAATATGTTTTTTTGGCGTTCATTTTATCAGTTATTATTTGATTAAGCAAAAATAATTTTTTTTGTGTAAATCACAAAAGATTTGCCATTTTTTTCAAAGAAATAAATAATAAGCTGATTTTACAAAACTATAAGCATTTGAAGTGTTAAGCTTTGGAAAAAAGATTTAGAGATTAACAGAAGCTTTAAAATGCAAAGAAAATTTAGTAAACTTGCAAAAAACAGAGGCATAATGAAAAAAATAATAACACTTATAATAGCAATTTTACCACTGATAGCAATATCGCAGGAAGATGAATACACACTTGCAATGAGCTATTATAACAACCAAGAATACAAAAAAGCAGCACCTATATTTTGGCAATTATATAAAGAACGAAAAATGAAATATTTATACGATTATTATATCATAAGTTTAATAAAAGCGGAGGAATACAATAAAGCCCTGAAAATAGCTAAAAAAGAAGCCAAAAAACATAATCAACGTGCCCAATATTTAATAACCTTAGGTTATGTATATAAAATCAGTGGAAATACCACAAAAAGTAAAAAAGAATATTCTAATGCTATAAAAAATATGAAGGGGACAATAGCAGAAGTTAATGAAGTTGCTCAAAATTTTATTCGTTTTGGAGAATTTAAATGGGCAGAAAAAGCTTATATAAAAGGCAAGAAATTAACTAATTACACTTTTCTTTACGAAATGGCAAATTTATATGATATCTGGCGGATGTATGATAAAATGATAGATTGTTATTTAGACTTAATAAAAGAAAATATAAAAAATTATAGTACAGCGAAAAATGTTTTCACTACACATCTTTATAGAGAAAATTCCGGAGAATTCGCTTCCATACTTGAACGAAAATTAATAGAACGCATACAAAAAGATGATTACTTTGCATATAGAAAATTACTAATATGGTTTTATTTACAAGAGGGTAATATACAGGAGGCACTTATACAAGCAAAAGCTTACGATAAAAAATTAAAAAATGGAGGAGTTATGACCTATGAAGTTGGCTTAGCTGCGCAAAAATCTAAAAAGTATGATTTAGCACAGGAAGCTTTTAATTATATAATAAACCAATGGAAACACTCTCCATATTACTGGAAAGCTAAATTTGGCATTTTAAACACAAAATACAACTATATAAAGAACAATAGCAATCCCGATAGTTCAGAGTTATTCTCTCTTGCACAAGAATACTTGAATATAATCAACGAATTAGGTATAAATAAAAAAACAAAACCTATATTGCTACAATACTGCCATTTAGAAGCCTTTTATATACATAATTACAGCAAAGCCATAGAAATATTGGACAAAACAATTAAAATGCGAGAACTAAAACCCAATGAAAAGGGACAATTTATGATAGAAAAAGCAGACATTTTAGTTGCAGCAAATCAACTATGGGCAGCAATACTCTTATACGCCAAAGTTCAAGAGGAATTCAGAGGAAAAGAAATAGCAGACGAAGCAGCTTTTAAAAAAGCAAAAACATATTTTTATTTAGGTAAATTCAAATGGGCAAAAAGTCAATTTGATATATTAAAAGGAAGCAGTACAAAACTCACTGCAAATGATGCAATTTATTACTCGTTTTTTATTAACGAAAACATATCTGAGGATAGCACTCAAACAGCCTTAAAATTATATGCGCAAGCCGATAGATATATTTTTGCCCGCTATTTTGATAGTGCCTTAATTTTAATAGATACGATATTGACAAAATTTCCTATGAGTCGCATAATTGATGATGCACTATGGCTGAAATATAAAATTTATTTTGAGCAACATAACTATAAAAAAGCAGTAGAGGCTCTCGAAAAAATATTAACTAATTATTCGGGAAGTATTTTAACAGATAAAGCATTGTATTTTTCAGGTGTATTATATCAAGATTACCTACATAATACAGCAAAAGCAGGAGAATATTATAAAGAACTGTTAATCAATTACAAGGACAGTTTTTACATTAGTGAAGCAAGGAAAAGATACCGAAAGATTATAGAAAATAAATAAAAAGGAGCTCTCCAACAAGTCAAGTATATTATTTTTTATGACATTTAGAAGTAATTTTTTCTGGTAAGAGAAATAATAAACTGAAAATTATAAGAAAAGGAGGCGACTTTTAGACGCCCCCTAAACATACTTATTTTTGATTTTCAGATTGAGTTTTAGTCTTTAATTTTTCGATACGCGCTTTAATTGCGTTTGCTTTATCATATTGTTTTAATTTATAATAAATTATACGCATTTGATTTAAAACATCCGGATCATTTGGTTTAATTTTATCATATTTCTCATACTGACTAACAGCCTTTTGTAAATTATCTTTATATATGCCCATATATTTATCGTAAATTTCTTGCTTTCTTTGTGGTTGTCCATAAGCATAATTAGCATTTGCAACCTTGATATAAAAATCTGCAAGCATTAAGTATGCGTTTGTATAATTTGGATTTTTTTCAAATCCTTTTTTATACCATTCTTCAACCAAAGCATAATATTTATCCATTTGTGTTTTTAATTTCTGAGCTTTTTGTTCATATTTTTTCTGAACTTGTTTTAAAGAATCCGATACTTTTTCATTATTGCGAGCTCTGAAAGCAGCTTTTCTCAAAGAATCAGCAATTTTTAAATTTTTAAAATACTCCTTTTGCAAATTCAAATATATTTTAGCATAAGCGTCTCCCTTTACAAAGTACAAAACAGCTAAATCTGGACTAAGTTTAAGAGCCTTATCGAGGTATTCCAAAGCCTTATCGGTCATACCTCTTGGAGAATAATAGTCAATAAGACTGTATATAATTTTTACTTCCTGAGGATATTTTTGAGCACCTTCTTCAAGGAGTTTAACAGCAGTAGTGCTATCACCTTCTTCATAATATACTTGTGCGAGGTATTGATAGCAAGTTCCAATTTCGTAGTTATTATCAATAGCAGCTTTCAGATATTTTTTAGCTTTTTCTTTATCACCAGCGCTATATGCAAAAATACCTGCGTAATAGTAATAAGCCCCAATATTAGCAGTTGTATCCTCTTTTGCCCTCGGATATTTAAACAAATCTATTGAAGCTTCTAAATATTGCAGTGCTTTCTTGTAATTTTTTGCGAAATAATAATTTATAGCTTCATTTTTAAGATATTCCCGTAATTTAGCAATTCTTTTTATAGTTGATTTTTTATGTTTATACTTATCTTTTGTATCAAGCTCCATAGCTTTTGTGAATGCTTGATAAGCTTTGATAAGAGCATCTTCTACAACAGGTTTTGTTATTTCCCAGGAATCCACAACCCCGTTTTTGACGTAAATTTTAACTTTATCGTATTCCCAAACTTCTCGACCATCATCATCTTTATATCGTTTCTTAGGTTTGCCGTAATAAGGAACAGTATTATTTTCAGTCAAACCCAAAAAAGGTATAGTAGCGGCAGCTATACCGGGAGCTAAATACTTTATATTTACTTCATAAGCATCCAAAAAAATTCTACCGCGTTTATCCCAAGTAGAAAGTTTTTGACTTTTTTTTGGATTTTGTATTGCTTTATCGCTCCTTTTTATTTTTGAGCGAATAGACTGTATTAAAGCATCATTGTTTTGACCATTTATGGTCGGAACAAATAATAGTACTGTAAAAAGTAAAACAAATACTCTTTTCATAACAAAGGATTTTTTATTTAGTTTAGAATTGGTTCAATATCTGTATCAATTTCATTATCAAGGTGTTGATGATTATTTTCCTCCATAATTTCATATTGAATTTTCACGACAGCAGCAATAGCATCATTATGAGCAAGTTTTATAAGTTTTACACCTTGTGTAGCTCTACCTGCCATTCTGATATTTTCTACTTTAACTCTAATTGTCTGAGCAGATTTAGTAATAATCATAATATGGTCTTGCGGATTAACAGCTAAAATAGCAACAAGAGTACCTGTTTTTTCAGTTATATTCACAGTTTTTACACCTTTGGCACCTCGATTTGTCATTCTATAATCACTCAATAAGGAACGTTTGCCATAACCGTTTTCCGTTACTACTAATATTTGTTCATTTTCATTGGAAAGGCAAACCATACCGATTACTTTATCGCTATCATTCTCCAAAGTCATAGCTTTTACACCTGCGGCAGTACGTCCCATAGGTCTAATTTGATTTTCGTCAAATAAAACAGCTTTACCCATGGAAGAGGCTAACATAATTTTATTTTTGCCATTAGTAAGGCGAGCAGTAAGTAAATGATCATTATCTTTAAAGCTAATTGCTGTAATACCTGAGCGTCTTATGTGCATAAATTCTGACAAACGGGTCTTTTTAATTATGCCGTGTTCAGTAGCTAATACAATATAATGCGTATCAATAAAATTCTTATCGTTGAAATCTTTGATTTTTATATAAGCCCTTATTTTATCGTCTTGGTCAATTTGCAAAAGATTTTGAATATGCCTTCCCTGCGAAGTACGGCTTCCCTCTGGAATTTCATATACTTTCAAACGAAATACCTTGCCTTTTTCTGTAAAGAAAAGTAGAGTATTATGCATCTTTGCCACCAAAGCGGATTCAATAAAATCGCCATCTCGCGTTGAAGCCCCTTTTAATCCTTTACCTCCACGATTTTGCATTTTATATTCCCGCAAAAGTGTCCTTTTGACATAACCTTTATTACTTATAGTTATAACAACAGTATCATTGCTATAAAAATCCTCAGGATTACTTTCCTCTGTAATATATTGGATTTCAGTTTTTCTTTTATCTCCAAATTTTTCTTTTATTTCAACAAGCTCATCAATAATTACTTGCATTTGTTTATCATAATTTTCCAATATTTCTTTTAAATAAGCTATTTTACGAATTAACTGATCATATTCATCTTTAATTTTTTGTCTTTCTAAGCCTGTAAGAGTTTGCAGTCTCATAGCTAATATAGCTAATGCTTGTTTTTCAGAGAGAGAAAAACGTTCTATAAGACCTTTTTTAGCTTTCTCAGTATTTTCAGATGAACGAATTAAAGATATTACCTCATCAATATGATCAAGTGCAATAAGTAAACCTTCTTTAATATGTGCCTCGGCTTCCGCCTTTGCAAGTTCATAACGAGTTCGACGCAATATGATATTATGCCTAAATTTTACAAATTCAGAAATCAATTCTCGTAAAGTAAGGAGTTTTGGACGTCCATTAACAAGGGCAATATTATTTACATTAAAACTACTCTGAAATTGAGTATATTTAAAAATTTTATTTAAAACCACATTAACATTTGCATCTTTTTTCAAAGTTATGACCACCCGAAGTCCATTTCTATCTGATTCATCATTTGCATAAACTATTCCGTCAATTTTCTTGTTATTCACTAAATCAGCAATTTTCTGTATTTCTGCTGCTTTATTAACTTGATAAGGTATTTCTGTAAATACAATCATAGGTTTTCCAGAACGTGTATATTCTATATGATGCTTAGCCCGAATAATAATTTTTCCTTTACCAGTTAAATAGGCTTTTTTTACACCTTCATAACCATAAATTATTCCACCAGTAGGGAAATCTGGGGCTTTAACTATTGAAATTAGCTCATCATCAGATATAGACGGATTTTTAATATATGCAACGATTGCGTCAATAACATCGCTCAAATTATGAGGAGGCATTGAAGTTGCCATACCTACTGCTATACCAGAAGCCCCATTTATAAGCAAATTTGGGATACGAGTAGGCAAAACTTTGGGTTCTTTAAGGGTCTCATCAAAATTAGGCTGAAAATCTACGGTATCTTTATCCAAATCGGAAAGAAGATAACTGGCTATTCTTGTCAGACGGGCTTCTGTATATCGCATAGCAGCAGGGCTATCGTCATCAATAGAACCGAAATTACCCTGCCCATCTATCAAAGGATAGCGTAAAGACCAAGGCTGTGCCATCCTAACTAATGCCTGATAAACAGAGGAATCTCCATGAGGGTGATATTTACCTAAAACTTCTCCAACAATACGCGCCGATTTTTTATACTGTTTATTATGGAATAAGCCAAGCTCATTCATTCCATATAAAATACGCCTCTGAACAGGCTTTAACCCATCTCTTACATCTGGCAATGCTCGGGAAACTATGACAGACATTGCATAATCAATATAAGAGGATTTCATTTCCTCTTCAATGCTCACATATATAATTCTTTCTTTCTCTGTCATAAAAATCTATCTTTTAGGAGTTCAAAGATAATAAAAAAAATACAACAAAAAAAAGAATTTAATTTATTGATTATATGTAAATTACAAAACACAAAAAATAAACCAGCCAAAAATTTACTTAGAGCATAATTTAAAAAAAATGAAAAGTTCAGAAAATAATAAAATAATAAAATAAACGTAACTAACAAAAAGGTAAGGATATTTTATTTTTTTAAAAAACAAGGAGGCGCCTTTTAGACGCCCCCGTATTTTACCCCTTTAAATTTTATTAGCTTTCTTATTTACGAGGAAAGCGGCTATATTTATTATTGCCTCTATAATTATTATGTGAAGCTCTTGGGGTAGAATTTACCTTAGGTGTATAAGAATTTTTGCGCTGAGAGTATGTATTACGAGTATGCGTTGCAGTAGTATGTTTACGTGTGTATGTATTATGTCGATATGTTGTGCGTGTACGTTTCGTAGTGTTATATTGGCGACTTGGCTTAGTATAATTAGTACGAGGATAATCCATTCTACGAACTCGTGTTGAAGTACTACTTTTACCGCCTGAACCCTGTGGATATGTATAAGTATGTCTCCTGTATGTATTTGTAGTATTGGTTCTCTTATTATCTCTGTATGTAGGCAAATTCTTAGGAGGTTTGTATGTTCGTCTTACCCTACTTGTATTGCTATTAGTAGTAGAAGTTGAAAAATTATTATAATTACGTTTACGAGTTCTATTTCTTGTAATAGGCTTTGAAGTTTTATGAGTTGTATGAGTTCTATCACGGATTACTATATTATTATGAGTTTCATTATAAGTTCTACTGCGATGGGTTGTATTATTTACATTAGGTTTAGAAGTATGTCGAGATGTTGGTGTTGAATTTGAAGTATTATAAGATCTACTGGAACGCCGATAATTGCCATAAGAGGAAACTGTTGAGCTCCTGTGTCCGTAGTTTACATTTCTATTATATGCATAATAATCATAATCATAATAAGAAGAGTAATAATTGCTTCCTGACCAAATTCCGTCCCAGTAGCCGTCATTATAACCGTTCCAATAGCCATCCCAATAACCATCATTATAACCATTCCAGTAGCCATGCCAATAACCACGCCTATATCCATACCAATAAGACCAATAAGGTCTATAATAAGGAACATACCAATAACTTACGCCATAATAAACAGGTGAGCCCCAATAAAAACCCACATTACCTGTATAAACGTATAAAAAACTTCCGCTATAATAATAAGGAGAGAAATAAGAATCCATAATTACAACTGGATGATGGAAATGTCGTATACGAGCAGCATAATCAATTATTATAATATCAGGATCGTCGTAATCGTAATCATCGTCCATAAAAATATAATCCTGAGCTGATACAATATTGATAGCTATGTATAAGATAAATGCCAGTAATGTAATAAATTTTTTCATAAGCTTTTTTTTATTAAAACGTGTTGAAAATTAAGATAGTTGCAATATATAATTTTTTTTTAGAATTTACGAAATGTCTATCTATAAGTACGTAATTTTATTTAGATTTTATATAACAGGAAGATAAAAAAATAAAAAAAACAGAGGAGACATTCAGCCTCCTCTGTACAAATGAAAACTAAATTAGTTAACTAATTAAAATATTCATTCAACAATAGGAGTATTATGTATTTCACTATCTGCTTCTGAAGTAATTTCTGGGGTAATTTGATTAGCAATTTCAGGATGTAATTCCTTTAATTTTAAATAAAACTGAGCTTTAGTGGTAGCTATGTAAGGAGCAAACCATATCACTGCAATAAATAAAGTGATAATAGATAATAGATACCAGCCAATAAAACTTAAATATAAACCGATATAATGCCAAAAATGATTTTTCATTAATTTCCATCCCAAAGAAATAGCTGTAAAAGAAGGCAAATCATGATTATCTCCATAAACATAAAATACCATTGCTAACCTTATTGATACGTAAATAGGTGGTATTAAAAAAATAAAAAATAAAATAATAAAATTTGAGTTATTTATGGAATTAATTAAATGATTATATAAATCTTGATACAAGTCACTTGGACCTATAAAGAGGGAAGAGTGATAATAATTTAGATAATAATCTTTTATAACATTTATAACTTTAAGATAAATTAAAATATATAAAGGTAGATAAGACAAGATAATAAATAGAGAAACCATAAAATAAAGCCCCACAGATCTAAAATAATCCCATGAAAAAGGCTCAAATAAATTATTTATATCTGATACTTTATTTTTTACAAGTTTCAAAAAATAATATCTCAGCCCAATATACAAAGGTCCCATTACGAAAATTATAAGAATTATTCTTATAAAAATTCCAAAGAAAGGAATTAACCTAAAAATTGAAGTGAAACTACTAATTGCACCAACAATAAGAAAAACTAAAAAAGATACGAACCAATTACGGTTCAGACTATTTCTTGCCTCCTTTTTTAATAAAGAAAATTTAATTTGCCCCATAATTTTTTTGTTTTTAAAAACGGAGGGAGGGGGATTCGAACCCCCGGATCTCCATAAGGAGATCAACGGATTTCGAGTCCGCCCCGTTCGACCACTCCGGCATCCCTCCATAAAATGTAATGCAAATCTAAAAGTATTTTAACAAAAAAACAAATTAAAAAAAACAAAACAAAGAAGATATTCAATTATTTATCCTTTTTTTAATTTTCTTTATAACTTGCTCTTGAATATTCTGAGGTAATGGTTCATAACGATAAAATTCCATTGAATAATTAGCGCGTCCACTTGAAAGATTACGCAGTGTTGTAGCATAACCAAACATCTCCATAAGTGGGACAAAAGCATTAATTTTTTGAGAACCTTTACGATAGCGACGCATACCAACTACTTTACCACGACGTTTATTGAGATCTCCCACTATATTACCAATGTAATCATCAGGAGTATTAATTTCCACTTTCATAACAGGTTCTAAAAGTATAGGATTAGCTTTCATAAAACCTTGCTTAAAAGCCATTGCTGCACAAGTTTGAAAAGCCATATCTGAGGAATCGACAGGATGATGACTACCATCAAAGAGGACAACCTTAACGTCAACGACGGGAAATCCGGCAAGCACTCCTTCTTCCATTGCTTTTTGAATACCTTTATTTACAGACTGAATATATTCCTGTGGTATTACTCCTCCTCTGATATGATCCACAAACTCATAACCTTTGCCGGGATTAGGTTCAAGTCGCATAATAGTATGAGCATATTGTCCACGTCCACCGGTTTGTTTGACGTGCTTATAATCAGAAACGGCTTCTGTGGTAATTGTTTCGCGGAATGCTACGGCTGGT
>CAZWVR010000067.1:0-14208 GCA_964637235.1 uncultured Bacteroidales bacterium
CCTCATACCGCTGCGCCCCCTCACGCAACAAAACTAACATCCTCGCAACTCTTTTCAGCTTTGAAGCGTAAAACTATTTCAGGACAAAAGCTTCTCTATCAGCCCTAAAATAAACTACGTCCCATCAATTATTTCTCAGAAAAATACATCAAAAAAAATTATTATAATTGCCATTTTTAATAAAAAAATATTATTTTTGCGGAAAAGTTAAAATCATGATAAACATTACAGAAAAAATCCAAAAACTACGTAAAGCCAAAGGTTGGTCAGTAGCTCGGCTTGCTCGTGAAGCAAATATCCCCACAGTAAGCTTACGAGCAATGCTATCCAGAAAAGACCCTAACAGATGGAATGTCAGCACATTGGAAAAATTAGCAAAAGCATTAGATGTAAGCGTTTCATATCTAACTATGGACGACGAAAATAAAAAACCTCTACTAACTGCCGAACAAAAAGAAGAACTATTTAAAAAATTTAACGAAGTTTTAAATCAATTTTTCAAAATAGAAGGTAGCACCTTTACAGAAAAAGAAAAAAAACAACAGAATGACTAATAAACTACTCGCCCTATTTATACTCACTTCGTTTATTGCCAATGCACAACTAAATATAGACTCCTTAAACCAAAATAATGCGTTTAAAGTTGGTGAAAAACTTATCTATACTGTAAAATATGGACTTATTAAAGGAGGAGAAGCCTCTTTAACCTTAGACCTATACAAATCCCCCGGAGATAATTATTACTATCATGCAAAAGCCATAGCTTATACAACAGGCTTGGCAGCAGCGATAGCAACAATATACGATATATACGAAAGCTACTTTGATCTACAAAGTGGCCTACCCTCTCATGCTATCCGAAATATACGGGAAAACCATTACATATATTACAATGAAGTATTTTTTTTTCAAGATAGTGGCTTTGTATATAGCGTAAACAAAGGCAAAATAAAAACCCCTAAGCATATCCTTGATATTCTATCTGCATTTTACTTTGCAAGACGATTTTTATTTCACAAAACACTAAAAAAAAACCAAATAATTTACCTCCCTACTTATTTCGAAGATAGACTTTATCCTTTAAAAATAAAATTCAAAAAAAAAGAAACTATAAGAACTAAATTCGGAAAAATAAAATGCCTAAAATTCGTACCTGTTATTGAAGTAGATAATCCCTTTAAAAAAGAAGATGACCTTAGAATCTGGTTCTCAGACGATGGTAATTATATTCCAGTAAAAATACGTATGAAATCAAAAATAGGCGTGTTTAAAGCTGACCTGATAAGTTTTTCAGACCTGAAAAATCCTTTGGGAATAAAGCACAAATAAACAAATATCTGATAATGAAATACTTATACAGTATATATTTCTGGATCATTGGCTCCATACTGTTCCTAATAATTTTACTCTTTACAATAACCATTGGCTGGATAATAAAAAAAGAAACTCTCTACAAAATCATTTCAAAATATTTCCGCTTTATTTTCAAAGCAATGTTGATAAAAGTTGAAACAATTTACGAAAAACCAATAGATATAAACAAAGCATACATCTTTATGCCTAACCACATAAGTTTCATAGACGTTCTATTAGCCGGTGCATATATACCTGTCTATGTAAACGCAATTGAAGCACATACACATTTTAAGTGGTTCTTATATGGGTGGGCTATTAAACGATTCGGACAAATTCCAATAGACAGAACTAAACCTCGTAGCTCATGGAAAAGCTTCCAAATAGCTATTGAAAGACTAAAACAAGGCAGATCCATTATTGTTTTTCCTGAGGGACACAGATCCGGAGATGGACATCTACAACCATTTAAAAAAATTCCTTTTAAATTTGCAAAAGAAGCAGACGCAGACTTAATACCAATGGCTTTTATAGGAGTAGAAAAACTTAGAAAACATAAAATCTGGGTAAAACCACACCCAATTAGAATAGTCTTCGCAGAACCAATTACAAATCAAGAAATTAAAAAACTTTCAGTAGAAGAACTTCACAATAAAGTAAGAGAAAAAATAACTCAAATGCTAAATAAATATGGATTTAAAAAATAACATCATTATCAGAGAGTACAAAAGCCAAGACTACCCACAAATAATAAAATTATGGAAAGAAACCGGACTTGGAGACCCTCAAAGAGGAGATAATCAGGAAGTTATAGAAAAAACACTCTCCAAAGGTGCTAAATTCATAGTAATAGAATATAAACCAAATGCACAAATAATCGGTACAGCATGGCTAACAACAGACTTCCGACGTATATATCTACATCATTTCGGTATAGCAAAAGAATTCCAAGGACAAGGACTGGCAAATCTGCTTATGAAAAAATGTACAGAATACATAAAAAATATGGGATTACAAGTAAAATTAGAAGTACACAAAACAAATATAAAAGCTATAAACTTATACAAAAAATGGGGATTTAAAACACTGGGAGACTATTTCGTTATGATAGTCAGAGACGTAAAAAATGTTTTTAAATAGAAAAAAATAAAAACAATTTATTTTAATAATCAAAATTTTATTATCTTTGCAGTCCGTAAATCACAATAAAGTCTAATCTAATAAATAAAAAATTATGAGTCAAGAAGAAAAAAAACTTATTGAAAAACAAATGCAGCAAGAACAGCTTGAAAATCCTGAACAACAAGCTGAAAAACAGGTAGTTGAACAACAAAGTGAAAAAGTAATTTCTGCGGAACAACTCCGCGAAGACGCTTTAAAAGAAAGCGAAAAAAGCCATCTAAATCAATCTACCTTAGACTTTAACTGGGACTTAGTCAGCCAAAAATCCGACGACTACGACCAAGAAACAAAAAAACAATTAAGCGAACTGTATCAAAAAACACTACAAACCATTGAACAAAAGGAACTGATAAAAGGTAAAATCGTACACATCGGAGAAAAAGAAGTAGTAGTAAACATTGGCTATAAATCCGAAGGAGTTATACCCAGAAACGAATTTCCTAAGGACCAAGAACTTAAAGTGGGCGACGAAGTACTGGTATATGTAGAAAAACTTGAAGACGAAACCGGGCAACTTGTACTTTCTCATAAAAGAGCCCGTCTAATGGACGCCTGGAACAGAATAAACGAAGCACTAAAAAATAACGAAATAGTTCAAGGTACTGTAAAAGCAAGGACAAGAGGCGGATTGATAGTAGATCTATGGGGAATAGAAACATTCTTACCCGGCTCACAAGTAGATATACAGCCAGTTAAAGACTTTCAGGCACTTGTAGGCAAAACTATGGATCTTAAAGTTGTTAAAATAAACCCTGAATATAGAAATGTCGTTGTATCACATAAAGCTATTCTGGAAGAAGAAGTGGAAAAACAAAAAGAAGAGATACTTAAAAAACTGGAAGTAGGACAAGTTGTGGAAGGAACTGTTAAAAATATAACCTCATACGGAGTATTTATGGATCTGGGAGGTATTGACGGACTTATACACATCACAGATCTCTCTTGGGGACGTATAAATCACCCGGAAGAAATAGTACAGCTCGGACAAAAACTTAAAGTTGTGATTCTTAGCGCAGATATGGAGAAAAAACGCGTAGCTCTCGGACTAAAACAACTGCAACCACAACCTTGGGAACAACTCGATCCAAACTTAAAAGTAGGCGATGTCGTTGAAGGTAAAGTCGTTGTCGTTACAGATTATGGTGCTTTTGTTGAAATTATCCCAGGTGTTGAAGGACTTATACACGTATCAGAAATGAGCTGGTCAAGCCATCTACGTAGTGCACAAGAATTTGTAAAAGTTGGTGATATAGTTAAAGCAAAAATCTTAACCTTAGATAGAGAAAATCGTAAAATGTCCCTGAGTATTAAACAACTTAAACCAGATCCATGGCAAGATATTGAAAAGAAATACCCAGTCGGCTCTAAACATAAAGCAAAAGTATTGAGCTTCACTAATTTCGGACTATATGTTGAACTGGAAGAAGGTATAGATGGCTTCATTCATATACACGACCTATCTTGGACAAAAAAGATAAATCACCCATCAGAGTTTACAAAAATAGGTGAAGAATTAGATGTCGTAGTTCTGGAAATTGATAAAGAAAACAGAAGATTAACTCTCGGACATAAACAACTGGAAGAAAATCCTTGGGATACATACGAAACAATATTCTATAAAGACTCTATCCATGACGGAACAGTAGCAAAAGTATTTGATAAAGGAGCAATAATCCTACTTCCTTATGGAGTAGAAGCTTTTGCCTCTAAAAATCATCTGCTAAAAGAAAATGGAGAATATGCAAAACAAGACGAAAAGCTTAAATTCAAAGTTATTGAATTCTCCAAAGCCGCTAAAAGAATAGTTGTCTCTCATACAAAAATATGGCAAGATCAAGAACAAAAAGCAGCAGAAGCTTATAGAAAATCCTCTAAACCATCCGGAGCTAAACTCGCTGACGTTACTGATTTGAACGAACTTAAAAAATTACTTGCTGAGGGAGAAAAAAGAAAAAATAAAAAATAATATCTAACAGCGGATATTGCGGCGTTGCCGCAATATCCCTTTATTTAAACCTAATAAAAATTCAGTTCTATGAGCAATAAATACTTTGAAATACAAAAAAAAGATTTTTATACTCTTATCACTATTTTAGCCGATAAATTAGATTTTCATATCGCACCTACATTAAAATCTGAATTAGTACTTATTGCTGGAAATGGCGAAAAATACATAATAATAGACCTCGCAAATGTTAAATACTGCGATTCCGCTGGACTTACAACGATTTTAGTAGCTCAAAGACTTACAAAAAATGCAAAAGGTATGCTTGTAATAGCAAACTTGCAAAAACCAGTCGAAAGACTCATTAACATATCTCAGTTAACTAATATCTTTAATATTGCCGATTCTTTGGAAGAAGCAGAAGCTATGCTCAAATTACATATCAATAAAAAACAAAGTTGAAAAACGAATTTTCAATAACTATATTAGGGAGCAGCGCTGCTTTACCTTCCTTTGAAAACTTTTCATCGGCACAAGTTATCAAAGCTGATAATGAGCTATTCCTTGTAGATGCAGGGGAAGGTGTACAAATTCAACTTAGAAGATTTAAAATAAAATATTTTGCCATTGAGAACATATTTATATCTCATTTGCATGGAGACCATTTCTTTGGATTATTAGGACTGCTTTCATCATATAACCTCTTGCATAGAACATCGCCTCTACATATATATGCTCCTGAACAACTCCCTTCTTTATTAAATCCTATTCTAAATGGCGCTTTTAATGGAGGACTTAATTACCCGATTTTTTTCCATTCTTTAAAACAAGGTACAAATAAAATATATGAAAGTGCAAAAATATCAATCTATTCTTTTGAACTAAAACACAGCATTCCCGTATGGGGTTTTCTATTTGAAGAAAAAAAATCTAAGTATAAAATAAAAAAAGATGTGCTATCCAATTATAACCTTACAATTGAACAAATTAGAGCTCTAACTCATGGCGAAGATATTTATGTCAATGGAAAAATAATAAAAAACTCAGTTTTTACTTTACCTCCACCACCTCCACGCAAATATGCTTACATAACCGATACAATTTTCTATCCTGAAATTATCCCTATTATAAAAAATGTATCATTATTATATCATGAAGCTACTTTTTTATCCCAAGACGCAGAAATAGCCTCAAAAACAATGCATTCCACAGCTGAACAGGCAGCAAAAATCGCAAAAATGGCAAATGTAAAAACTCTTCTTTTAGGACATTTTTCAGATAGATATAGCCAAAAGCAGCTTTTTTTCAACGAAGCAAAAAAAATTTTTAATAATGTTCTAATTGCCTCAGATGGTATGAAATTATTTATAGACTAACTACTCAAACACTCTTTTCAATACATATAATGATTTAAGAGGCATAAAATTCTCAATATGATAAGAATAAAATTTCAAAATGCTATCCAATAAATTTCTGCGTTCTGTAATAGAACAAGAAAAAGAGGCTAAATCCGAAAAATCAGACGAAAGCAATTTGTTAAATAATTCAGAATCAGCTTTATTGTAGGAAAAAACACTGTAATCTGCCATAAATTTACCTTCTTTATAATTAAAAAATGGATAAGATGACGAAAAATTATTTTCCGGATAAAAACCTAAAAATTTCGTCAATTTTACTAAAAAAAGCAAATGAAAATATTGAGTGCCTTTATCATTTAAATCAAAAAATTCAAAAGAATTAACTAAAAAAGAATACAATTTTTCATCCACATAATGCTCAAAAATAACTTTGTCGAGAATTTCAGCTAATAAAAAAGCAATAGCAGTTTTTTTAACAGAATAAGGGATAGTTGTATAAGGCTTTTGTAAAGCTATTTCATGAATTCTGTGAATGTTAAAATTAGTACGATATTTAAAAGTTATATTTAGCAAATATAAAGGCTGTAAAATTTTTATTTTAGCCAAAGATTTTTTACTATTTCCAAAGTATAACATAAAACTAAGCTTCCCGAATTTACGAGTAAAAATCGTAAGTATCCGAACATTGTCTTGATATTTTATCTGCTTTAAAAAAATTCCAGAGGTAGTTTCCACAAAAGTAAGATTTATACAAAGATAAAATTATTTTCCAAAGGAAAGGCAAACAGTGACCTGGCTGGGATTCGAACCCAGGACACCCGGCTTAAAAGGCCGGTGCTCTACCTGCTGAGCTACCAGGTCTTAAAAGAACTGTGACCTGACTGGGATTCGAACCCAGGACACCCGGCTTAAAAGGCCGGTGCTCTACCTGCTGAGCTATCAGGTCATAATTAGCACGGCAAAGGTAAAAAAATTTTTTCTAAAAAAACAAATATTAAAAATAAAAAATTATCTAATTCATTCATAATCAAGTTATCGTATTTTAATAAAGCTTTTTCTAATAATCTGATTATCTTTTTTAATTGTCAAAAAATAAATACCGTCAGCTAACTGAGAAACATCAAGACCTTCACTACTTATATTACCCTCGTATAATTTACGCCCGGAAATACTATAAATAGCTACCGAAGCTATCCCATTTACAGCAGAAACATACAACCTATCCACAACAGGATTAGGATATACATATAGAGGCTGTTTATTTATTTTTTCCGTATTTAAAGCCACATCCCCAAATATCGGTCGTATCATCAAAGCACCTGAATATGACGACGCCTGCCAATAACCATAAATATTGTAAAACTTAATCCTACTAACTTCCGCATTCATATCAAGACCGACATTCATAAATAAGTCAGAAGTCTTTTGCCAACCAACATAAAAAGTATCACTAACAACTAAATCTGTATCAATAGTAAATGTCTGAAAATTATTTAAATTCTCGTGATCAATCTCACAGCCCTGTTTGCGATAAATAATATTTGCTGGCGTCCCACTCTGGGGATCATTATTCCAAACAACTAAGGTAAAATAATATGGCTGATATAAATTATCTTGATAGGTCTTATTAAAATAAATTCTAACAGCACGCAAATAGTCAGATTTATAGGTATAAAACTTCTGAGCTACATAAGCAAATTTACTATTATCGCCCACTAAACCATAACCATTTTCAGGGGTCATATCGTCATAAGCATATTGCACATCAATATTTTCAGGCTGAATATGATTATTATTAAACACAGAATCAAAAGCATCCGTACGTATATGCGTTTTTAAATCATAATAAAGAGCATCATAATTTGACACAGGAAAAGAAAAATTCAAATAATCTGCGTCAACATGTGCATTACCACTGGGGGGAAGTATATATGAACCAAAGTAAAGATACTGGTCTGAAAATAAATTATTTTTCTCATGCCAAATAAAGTAAAGACTATCTATGGAACGCAGCGTATTATCATTATTACGCAAAAAAATCTTTACATTCAAATTGATATCAGAAGCAGCATATTTATAATGACTATAAGGTATCGCTCTATAATTATCAAACTTAAAATCTACTGGATATTGTAGTGCAATATCACGAATAATCGTGTCAGAAGGCGATCTATTAGCAGCGAGACGGACATAATCTATAAACCAAAAATCACAATTTCCCACTAAATCAGGATGTGCAGAATGAGGTACAGAAGCCCGACCATAAAAACGAAATCTAAAACCTCTCTGTAAAAAAGCAGTATCCATAATAGGTATTATAACCTGCTGAAAATGAATATTTGACAACTTGCTACCAACTCCCGGAGTAGCCCAAACAGTAAACCATTTTTTTTGCTTAGGTGCATAAAATTGCAAAACCAAAGAATCTGATATCTCAGGAGGATCAAGTAAACCTTGTGCTTCATAAAAAAAACTTAAATACACATTATCAGCAGGCACATAATCCAAATCTATTGGCTTAGATGTTAAAATATCTGCAATATGACTTATACCATAAGAACCTGAATAATAATTGCCTGCACTGTCCATATTATCAAACACTGCAAAACCTATGGAAGGTGGCGAAATGGCTTGTGTATTACCAACATACACGCCGTTAGTCTCCCAAAGATTAGTATTTACATTCGGATAAGTCTTGGAAAAATCGTCAACAAACGGTAATTCCAGAGTATCTGTGTTTTTATTTGCCTTGTAATGTATTTGTTTGCCTGTAAAAATAATTTTCTCTTGTGCATTAACTACTTGAAAAACAATAAGATATATAAACAAATATAAAAAACGCCTCATATTAAATTTTTAACAATAAACATATAACTTTTAACTTTACAAAGATACGTTTTATTATTGTGTTTTATTATGTGAACGAATTTTTTTTGACTGAGGCTTAGAAAATAACTAACTAACATATTATAAATTTTCTCAAATCTAAGTAATTTATTAACAAAAGATAAAAACTTTTTTAATTGAATAAAAATAGCCAATTTTAACACCGCAAAAAAAATAAAAATATGAAACCACAAGACTACATTGCTCGTGAGGAAAAATACGGAGCCCACAACTATCACCCATTACCAGTAGTCCTTGAAAAAGGCGAAGGCGTCTATCTCTGGGACGTAGAAGGAAAACGCTATTATGATTTTCTTTCTGCATATTCGGCTGTAAATCAAGGACATAGACACCCTAAAATCATTGCCGCACTAAAAGAACAAGCCGATAAACTAACTCTCACTTCCCGAGCATTTTACAATAATGTTCTGGGAGAATTTGAGGAATTTGCTACAAAATTATTCGGCTATGACAAACTTCTGCCAATGAATACCGGCGCCGAAGCCGTAGAAACAGCACTAAAACTGGCGCGTAAATGGGCTTACAAAGTCAAAGGAATACCTGAAAACAAAGCCAAAATCATTACTTGCGAAAACAATTTTCACGGACGAACAATAACAATCATCTCCTTTTCTACTGACCCAACAGCCAAAAACGACTACGGACCTTACACACCAGGATTTATCACCATTCCCTACAACGACCTTGAGGCATTAGAAAAAGCCCTTAAAGACCCCGACGTAGCCGCCTTTTTGGTAGAACCTATACAAGGTGAAGCAGGTATTATCGTCCCTGACGAAGGATACCTCGCCAAAGCATACCAGATGTGTAAAGACAATAACGTGCTATTTATTGCTGACGAAGTACAAACAGGTATAGCCCGCACTGGGAAAATGTTAGCCTGCGACTGGGAAAATGTAAGACCTGATATTCTAATACTCGGTAAAGCAATCTCTGGTGGTGTGTTGCCTGTTTCGGCAGTTTTGGCTGACGACGAAATTATGCTTACTATAAAACCCGGTGAACACGGCTCTACATACGGAGGTAATCCATTAGCCGCAAAAGTAGCCATTGCCGCATTGCAGGTTGTCCAAGAAGAAAAACTCTGCGAAAACGCAAATAAACTGGGTGAAATTTTCCGTTCTGAAATAAAAAAAATAAAAAATGATAGAATAGAAATTGTCCGAGGCAAAGGACTATTAAACGCTGTCGTTATAAAACCTAAAAACGGCAAAACCGCTTGGGACGTATGCCTCAAAATGGCTGAACTCGGTCTATTAGCAAAACCTACTCACGAGCATATTATACGCTTTGCACCTCCATTAGTTATCACTGAAACACAACTAAAAGAAGCTATTGAAATCTTTAAAACAGCTATCAATTCATTATAACACAAAATATGGCTGGGGAATACTGCAATAGCGCAGTTCCCTAGCCTTCTCTCCAAGAAAAAACTTATATCTTTGATAAAAAATGTTTAAACAAACTACTGATTTTTAAGTAATTATAATAAACATAGAAATATAACATACTAAAAATGATAGAACTGCAAAACGTCTCTATTAAATTTAATAAAATAATTTTTAAAAACTTTAATTTAATTATTAAAGACAAAAGTAAAGTAGCAATTATAGGCGAATCGGGAAGCGGCAAAAGCACTTTACTTAATCTCTTAGCAGGTTTCATAAAACCGAATGAAGGAAATATTATAATAAATGGAATACCTCTAAAACACGATACCTTAAAAAAAATACGTTCCGAAATAGCATGGCTACCACAAGGTATAGACATCTATTTTGAAAACGTTAAAAGCCTTATTTACAGTCTGTTTCAAATACGTATAAACAAAAATAATAGACCAAACGAAAAACAAATTATTTCAATGTTCAATAAATTAGGACTTGATAAGGATATATTAAATAAAAAACTATCAGAAATCTCAGGAGGACAAAAGCAGAGAGTTTTACTTGCTGCTATATTACTAACAAAGAAAAAAATCTATTTGCTCGATGAGCCCACTTCGGCATTAGATAAAACTAATACACTAAAAGTCAGCAAAATATTAAAAAATATTGATGCCACAGTAATATGCGCCACTCACGATCCACTACTCTACTCACAAATGGACACAGTCATAAATCTTGATAAAATAAATTAAAATGCAAAAATTAGCAAAACTTATAATCAAAGCAGAAAAAGAAAAAAAATTATGCCATAACCGAAATTCATGGCTTTATACAGGAGCTGTTAAATTAAGCGAAACTAACCAAGAAGGAGAAATAATTGAAATATTCACTGAATCAGGTAAAAGATGCGGATATGGTTTCTTTTTCGGTGGCGAAAATATTGCTGCATATATTTTTCTTTTTACAGAGAAAAAAACAAATGTTCTTAATCCTGAATTCTGGGAACATCTGATATTAAAAGCTTACCATATAAGAACTAAAATATTGCCACCAAATACTAATATATTCAGACTAATACACTCAGAAGGAGATCAAATACCAGGTCTAACAATTGATATATACAAAAATACCGCTGTAATAGAATTCAAAATTCTTGGACTCGAAAAAATAGCAAACTACATTTTCTCTGCTCTTAAAAAAATTGGCTTTAATAATATATTCATTAAAAAATCCATTTCCGGAAAGCTTGATAAACAATGGATATCTGGCGATAGAACAAACCCCATAATTGGAAAAGAATATGATATAAACTTTATTATCGATATAGAAAACGGACAAAAAACAGGATTCTTTATAGATCAAAGAGAAAACAGAAAACTTATAGAACAATACTCCGCCGATAAAAAAATGCTTAACTTATTTTCTTATACTGGGGGCTTCTCAATATATGCATTAAAAGCAGGAGCAAATATAGTCCACAGTGTAGATATCTCAAAAAAAGCCCTCGAATTAGCCGAAAAAAATGCTGCGTTAAACGGATTTAATAAATTCCAACATATAACTATTGAAGAAAATGCTTTTGATTTTCTTACAAAAATGCCTGAAAATTATTACGATTTAATTGTTATAGATCCTCCGGCATTCAGCAAAAATGACTATTCTGTCAAAAACGCAATTCGTGGATATAAAGAATTAAACCGTCAAGCAATAAAAAAAATAAAATCAGAAGGAATTATTTTCACATTCTCCTGCTCTCAAAAAATCGATAAACAAACTTTTAGACAAATAATTTTCTATGCAGCCGCAGACGCTCGGAGAAATGTCAGAATAATACATCAATTAAATCAGGCACCGGATCACCCGATAGATATATATCAACCCAAATCAGAATATTTAAAAGGATTTGTTTTACTTATAGATTAAGAACATAAACCTTTACGCTCTAAAAGCTCGATTAACATTTCTCGACGATGGATAGAGATTGGCACTTTACTTTTATCCTTCATATACAAAACATTATCATATTTAGTAAATTTTGCCACATTGTTCAAATTTATAAGATGATCCTTATGAACCCGAAAAAAATCATAATCAGATAGTAATAATTCATATTCTCGTATATTATTTTTCACTTCCATTGTTTCATTATCTCTATAATAAAAGATAGTATGTTCACCCCTTGCTTCACAACGAATAATATCTTTTATATCAATAACCTGTATATCCTCTTCATTTTTTAAAACTATCTTTTTCTCAGGTGTCAGTCCCAATTGATTACTTAAAAATGTTTTTATCTTTAATCTCTCTTTATCCAGTTCTATTTGGTCTATAGCTCTTTTTATTGCCTGAGAAAAATCCTGAATATCAATAGGTTTCAAAATATAATCAATAGCACTAAACTTAATTGACTTTATAGCATATTCACTATAAGCAGTAATAAATATCAACTTAAAATCAATATTATTTAGCTTACTTAATAAATCAAAAGCAGTTCCGTCGTTCATATTAATATCTAAAAAAACAATATCTGGTTTATATTGTTCTATAACTTGCACGCCAGTATTTATAGAATCTGCCTCTGCAACAATAAATAATTCAGGGAAATACTCCTTTAATAATTTTGCAACAATTTCTCTTGCTCGTTTTTCATCATCAATAATTACAACTCGTATCATAATTAAAACAATTTTTTATAAGGAACACCTATGATTACCTTAGTGCCTGATACAAAATTTTGCTGAGTATCAGAGGTTAAATTTTCTAAGGAAAAAATTATATCCTTTTTTCCGGAAAGCAAACGCAATCTCTGACGTATTATCTCTGTTGATATAACAGAACTATCTTGTAATTTATTCGGATATTTTTTTATACCTACCCCATTATCAATAATTTCTGCTATCAGCCACTGCTCTGTTAATTTCAATTTTAAACGTATCTGGGGAGAGAGAACAGAATACACAAATCCATGTTTAAATGAATTTTCAATAAATGGCTGCAACATCATAGGTGGTATCAGAATATTTTCAGGATCTATATTTTCATCTTTTTCAATTAAAAATTGCACCTTCCCATCATAGCGAATATTCTGAATATCAACATATAAACTCAAAATTTCCAATTCATCAGCTAAAAGAATAAAATCATTCTCAGTACTATGTAAAATTTTGCGCATTAACTTTGCAAATTTAGACATATACAAAGAAGCTGTCTGTACATCATTATTCATCAGAAAACTTTGAATATTGTTCAAAGCATTATAAATAAAATGCGGATTCATCTGCAAACGATGCAATTTTTGCTCAATAAGTAATTGTTTTTGCTTGTTTAACAGAATTTTACGGTTATAGAGCAAATAAATTATAATCGCAGCTGCAATAGAGAAAATCCATAAAAATAAAACTATTAAAATATGCCTACGATAACGAATTTGTTGCAATTGCTTTTGCTTTTTTAATAGTCGTATCTCTTGCTCTTTTTCTTTGGTCTCAAATTTTACCTGTAATTCTTTAAAACGCTTCATTGTATCAATACTAATAATACTGTCGTTATATTGGGCTGCTAATAAAGCATATTTATATGCATTTTTATAATCACCAAGTATTGCATATAGACTATGGAGCCCAGAAGTAATCTTAGATAAAAACAAAAAATTTTTAGTATTCAAAGCCATATTATAAGCAGTATCATAATAACTCACAGCTTTTTTGTATAACTTTTTTTTCTGATATAAATCTGCGATGGTAGTATATTCAATAACTATATCATTATAAGCTTGTATCTCTTTATAAATGAACAATGCATCTTTCATATATGTCAAAGCTTTATCAAACTCACCCTTTTGGCGATATGCTAATGCTATACCATCCAGACAATTAGCAATATATCGTTTTACATCATATTTTTCAAAAACCTTTAATGCTGATAAATATAACTGAAGTGCAGTATCTATCTCTCCTTTATTTTTAAAAACAGTAGCAATATTCATATCAGCAATCGCCATAGACAAAGTATCTTTAACTTTAATAAAATTTTCTTTGGAAAGTTTATAATAATATAAAGCCTTATCCATATCGTCCAT
>CAZWVR010000068.1:0-13870 GCA_964637235.1 uncultured Bacteroidales bacterium
CTAAAACTTCTTGATTAGTATCAACTGGCACACTCAAATGCCGATTTATATAATTCTCTTTTTTTCCCGTTGTGGGAATAGCTCCTATGTATTTTAATATCAGCGATTTATCTTTTTCAGGGTCTATATTCCCTACAAATATAAATATAAAATCAGCTGCATTACCAAAACGCTCACGATAAATATCATATATACGTTTAAAATTAACCTCAGAAATAAGCTTTTCATTAAGCGGCTCATTATATATAGAACGATTACTTAAAACATATCTTAAAGAATCCCTCCAAACTACCTCCGGATTAAGGCTACGGGTCTTATATAAACTTTTAAGCTTTTGTAAATATGCTAAATATTCTGCTGTATCGTATCGCGGAGAACTAAAATACAGATAAATTAAAGATAAAAAAGTCTTAAAATCTGCCCGCGTACTGCTGCCTGCAATTTTTTCAAAATAAGGATTTACAGAAAGCGATAAATACATATTTTTATCCTGCAAAAATTTTTCAAGCTGGGTCTGATTCATCTCACCAATGCCACTATTACTTACAAAATTTGCCGAAAGACGAGCATTTATTATATCTGATCCTGTATAAAGCGACGAACCACCAGGACTTACAGCTGTAAAAAGTATCTCATCAGACTTAAAATCTGTGGGTTTAATTATTACTTTGGCACCATTTGAAAGTTCCCATATCCATAAACCCATAGCTTTATCTTGATATGCATTTACGATTTTACCACCTTGTAAATTGCCTACACGCAAACTATCTGCTATTGCTATATCTTTATAAGGTTCAACTGGCTTATTTTTAACTTTTTCAAGCAAATGAAAAACATCTTGCTCCGTAGGAACTTTCAAATCCTTTTTCTGAGGAGCTTCTATGGCTATCACTCTATTTTGTTCAATAACAAGTCTATTGATCTCTGAAAAAATATCTTGCATCGAAATTTTGGGCAATAGCAATTTATAAGCAGAAAGCTTCTGCTGAAAACTCAAAATTGGAGATTGTGCAATGCTAAAATTATCGTGATATTGCTTTACAAAATACGTAGATTTGGTCGTATTCCTTTCATTATAATCTGTTTGAGCTTGTTTTAACAAAGCTTTTTTTGCTCTTTGTAATTCCGTTTGAGTAAAACCATATTTTTTTATACGTTTAAGTTCTGTCAAAATAACTTCCAGAGTTTTATCAATTTCATTAGGCTTCGAAATAGCATAAAGAATAAATTCATCTATTTTACCGATATTCTGACCGTATAGAGCCAAAGCCATTATATACGGCGTTGAAGGATTAGACGTTTTTTCTCTAAATCTTTGATTGAGCATTTCTAATATTAAATCATCAGTTAAATCTCGCTTAAAATCTGCATAAGTACGAGTATATAACAAAGGCAGCTTAATAACAACTTCTACAAGACTATAAGGCTGCTCTTTATCAGTAGCAATAACTACTTTTGTATCTTTATGAGGTGGTATTACTGGATATTGATGATTTACAGTATCTTTACGCTTAGGGATACGGGAAAACAAATCTACCACTTTTTTTTGAACCATTTTCGGGTCAAAATCACCTACTACAATTACTGCCTGTAAATCTGGTCTATACCATTTTTTATAAAAACGCCTTAAATTATCAGTAGGACATTTATTAAAAATTTCAGGCTTCCCTATTGGCAAGCGTTGTGCATATTTTGAGCCATAATATATGACAGGGAAAACCTTACGGGATAATCTTTCAGAAGCTCCTCGTCCTAAACGCCACTCTTCATTAATGACGCCCCTTTCTGCTTCTATTTCGCTATCTTCATAAGAAACAAGCCAAGCCCAATCATAAAGTATTTGTAAGGCAGTATCTAAATTCTGAGGCTTATCCAAAGGCACTTCAAGCATATAAACAGTCTCATCAAAAGATGTATAAGCATTTAAATCGGCTCCAAACTTCATTCCTATACTCTCCAAAAACTCTATAAGCCTATGCTTAGGGAAATGCTTAGTGCCATTAAATGCCATATGCTCGCAAAAATGTGCTAAACCTTGTTGATCATCATCCTCAAAAACACTCCCGGCATTAACTACCAAACGCAAAAAAGCTCTCTTTTTAGGTTTATGATTAGCACGAATATAGTAAGTTATTCCATTTGATAATTTACCTTTTATCAAACTGGGATCAGTTGGCAAGGTATCAGTTAAATTCTGCGCACTTAGCAGATAAACTACAAAAAAAATGTAAAAAAAAATTATAACTTTTTTCATATTCATCTTTTTAGAAATTAGTACTACTTTAAATGGATTAAAAAATGAACTGGATAGAACTTTTAGTATTTAAATTAAAAAATGAGGCGACAGCAAAATTTTAGTGATAGCTGCCACCTCAATAGTAAATCAATCTAATTTATGAATAACAAGTCCACTTCGCAATTTAGGTTCAAACCAAGTAGTTTTTGGAGGCATTATATTACCAGTATCGGCGATCTTCATCAATTCCTCCATTGATACAGGATATAATGCAAAAGCAGCAGCCATCTCTCCACTATTGACTCTACGTTCTAATTCCCCTAAACCACGAATACCTCCGACAAAATCAATTCTTTTAGAACGACGTAAATCTTCTATTCCGAGCAATGGTCTGAGGACATATTCGGTCAAAACTGTCACATCAAGTCCTTTTATTGGGTCATTATCATCATAAGTATGGGGTTTTGCCGTAAGTTTATACCATTTGCCATCAAGATATAAACCAAAAGTATGTTTCTTCTCCGGTTTATATTGACCATTAACCTCCTGAATATCAAAATTTTCTGACAATCTATTTAAAAATTGCTCGCCACTGAGCCCATTTAAATCTTTCACAACTCGGTTATAATCAAGTATTTTAAGCTGATTATGCGGAAAATGAACTGCCATAATATAATTATACGGCTCATCGCCTCTATGATTAGGATTTTGTTCACGTTTTTCTTTACCTACTAATGCAGCAGCTGCTGTTCTATGATGTCCATCCGCTATATAAGTATAAGGTACTTTTTCCTCAAACAATTGTTCCAATTTTTTTATAGTTTTTTCATCGTCAATAACCCAAAAGTGATGACCTATATTATCCTCTGCCACAAAATCATACTCTGGCTCATGATTTTTTACCCAATCCATCATAAGTTCAGTAATCTCCGGTACATCACGAAAAGCTAAAAACACCGGCTCCAATTGAGCATTGTTAGTTAAAATATGAACAGTTCTATCTCTTTCCTTATCCGGACGAGTTAATTCATGCTTTTTTATCTTTCCTTGATAATAATCATCTACGGAAGCACCTCCGACAATACCATATTGTGTACGTCCATCCATAGTTTGCGCATAAATATAAAAATAAGGATTAGGGTCTTTTCTCAACCAACCATTTTCCAAAAACTTACGAAAATTCTCCCGAGACTTTTCATATACAGCCTCAGAATGAATATCAACTTCATCAGGCAAATCTATTTCCGCACGTGTTATATGTAAAAGTGATTTCTCTTTGCCTTCTGCCATCTTACGAGCTTCTTCTCTGTTCATAACATCATAAGGTAAACAAGCAACTTCCGCTGCTATTGATTTAGGAGGTCTTAACCCCTGAAATGGTTTTATTTTTGCCATATCGCTCTGATTTTTTGTTTTATATGCAAAAATAGTATTTTATACCAAAATAACAACTTCCATAAATCGAAACTTTCCTATACAAAAAACTTAATTTGGTCAATATTCTCCAATTCTCCATAAATAATTTTGTTTAGTTAAAAATTTTTTTTTCAAATTAGAAACAAAAAATAAAACTATGACAAAGAAAATATTATTGCTTATAGGGCTTTTTATGCTGGTCATAAATCTAAAATCTCAAAGTTTTCATCATTTTATGGGATACATCAACAAAAAATATCCTATAACTCTTAATTTGATCTTCTCTGAAAATCAAATATATGGAACAATGTATTATAACAAAGTAGGCAATTATATTGATATTAACGGAACAATTAACGGAAACTCCATATCAATGACCGGCACTCTTGCTGATGGCAAAATCACTGATAAATTTACAGCGACAATAAAAAACAACACAATAAGCGGAACATGGACAAATCCAAGAACAGGTAAAACTCTCCCATTTGAAGTAAAAGAAACTACCTATGACTGTGTATATGAAGATAATATAAAAATAAGCATTAAAGATAGCAGCAAAAGACATGACGACTATGTACATTTCAATCTAAAATTTGATTTAGACTTTCCCAAAGCTACTCCTTTTAAAGGATATGAAAAAGAAATATTAAAGCATATATGGATATATAACCCATCAAAATTCACCTTTAAGGAATTTATAAAAAAATATACAGACAGTCTATACAATGACTGGAAAGAAGCTCTTTATACAGCAGAGCCTGAGGACGATAATTTTATGTACAATTATGAATATCAATATAATATGCATTCAATATACAATTATGATTGCTTCTATTCAACAGAAATAGATATATATCTATATACAGGAGGAGCACATGGCTTAGAATATAGTGCAATCTATAATTTTGATCTCTTAAAAGAAAAAGAACTTACCTATAAAGACATATTTTCAGTAGATAGTTCTACTTTTTTAAACGAAGTAATACTCCCTATTTTAGAGATAAAAGCTCTGGAAAATTGCGGAGATAGCTTAAATAATGAATTGATTTCAGACGATCTATTCCCAAAAACATGGGGACTTACCCCAGAAGGTATAGACATAATATATAATCCTTATGATATTCTTCCATATGCTTGTGGCTCCATAGAGATAATGATACCCTATAAAAAAATTTCAAAATATTTACAACCAAAATTCAAAAAACGTATAGGTTGCTGTCAATAATAAAATTACATAGCATTAACATAATAGTAGCATAAGTACTTGTTTGTAAAAAGATAAAGAATATCCGACTGAAAATAAAATTATTAAGAATATCCTATTTTCTCATAGGTAATCTTTAAGCAGCGCACAATACATACAAAATAAAAACGCTGGATATAAAAACTAAATTTGCTAAAATACAGGAAATTGTTTTTTTTTGCAAGGACTTTGAAAAACAAACTCTCTATGCTCAACGAATTAACTTTAAACCATCTACGAGAACTGGAAGCCGAAGCAGTATTCGTAATCCGCGAAGTGGCAGCTCAATTTGATAATCCCGTAATACTTTTTTCCGGTGGCAAAGATTCAATTGTTCTGTTCCATTTAGCCAAAAAAGCATTTTACCCAGCCAAAGTACCATTTCCACTTCTGCATATAGATACAGGTCATAATTTCCCCGAAACGCTTGAATTTCGCGATAATCTGGTTAAAAAAAACGGAGTAAAATTATTGGTAGGCTACGTAGAAGAAACAATAAAAGCAGGCAAAGCAAAAGAAGAAACCGGATATTACGCAACACGAAATGCAATACAAAGTATCACTCTTTTGGAAATGATAGAAAAACACAAAATAGACGCTGCCATAGGAGGAGCTCGTCGCGACGAAGAAAAAGCCCGAGCAAAAGAACGCTTCTTCTCACACAGAGACGAATTCGGACAGTGGGATCCCAAAAACCAACGCCCTGAACTATGGAACCTATTCAACGGACGAAAACATATGGGCGAACATTTCAGAGTATTCCCCCTATCAAATTGGACAGAACTGGACGTATGGTTATATATAATGCTAGAAAATATTGAACTCCCAAGCTTATATTTTACTCATAAAAGAAAAGTATTCAATAGAGACGGCGTATGGCTCGCTTGGGCAGAATTTATGAGATTAAAACCAACAGAAAAAATTGAAGAACATTTCGTTAGAGCAAGAACTATCGGAGACATCCCTACAACAGGATTAACACTCTCAACAGCCTCAACTGTTGAAGAAATAGTTTACGAGATAGCTACTACACGAATTACAGAACGAGGTATGCGTTTTGACGATAAAGTATCCGAAACATCCATGGAAGATAGAAAAAAAGAAGGTTATTTTTAACAAAAAACAATTACTATGGCACTCTCCAAACAAGAAATAAACAAAAAAATACAAGAACTACTTGAAGGGTATCTGCAAATGGAACTTCTGCGCTTTACAACAGCAGGAAGCGTAGATGACGGGAAAAGTACCCTAATCGGACGTTTACTATACGATAGCAAAGCTATATTCCAAGATCAATTACAAGCAGTAGAACGTGCTTCTATGCGACGCGGAGAAGATAGAATTAACCTCGCATTATTAACAGATGGCTTAAAAGCGGAACGTGAACAAGGAATAACTATTGACGTGGCTTATAGATATTTCCATACCCCAAAAAGAAAATTCATTATAGCCGATACCCCAGGACATGTACAATATACCAGAAATATGGTTACAGGCGCATCTACCGCTAACCTCGCCGTAATCCTTATTGACGCCAGAAACGGTGTCCTTGAACAAACTCTAAGACATTCTTACATCGCTTCTCTACTTCAAATAAAACATATTATTATCGCCGTTAACAAAATGGACTTAGTCGGTTATTCACAAGATACCTTCGAAAAAATTAAACAAGATTACAACAAAATTGTTCCTAAGCTTAATGTAAAAGATATCCGATTTATACCTATCAGCGCACTACATGGTGATAATGTAGTAGAAAAATCTAACAATATGCCATGGTACACTGGCAAAACCCTTCTGGAAACATTAGAAACTATTAACATCTCTCACGATATAAATCTTAATGACCCTCGCTTCCCTGTACAATACGTAATACGACCACAAAACGATAAATGGCACGATTACAGAGGTTATGCAGGTAGAATCGCCAGCGGAATATTCAATGTCGGAGATGAAATTACAGTGCTACCATCTGGTTTAACTTCCAAAATTACTTCATTACATTTCCACGAAAAAGAGTATAAATCTGCTTTTGCCCCTCAATCTATCGCAATGACAATCGCTGACGACCTTGATATAAGCCGCGGAAATATGATCGTAAAAACCGATAATATCCCACAACAAAGCAAAGATATTGAAATGATGATATGTTGGTTTAATCCTACTCCTCTAAAACTTGGCGGTAGATACGTGCTCCGACATACTACGGCAGAAACAAAGGCAATTATAAAAGATATTGAGTATAAAACAGATATCAATACTTTGGAAAAAAATTACGAAGATAAAAATATTAAAATGAACGATATCGCTAAAATACGAATACGAACAGCTCAACCTCTTTTCTATGATCCTTATGTAAAAAATCGCCAAACAGGAAGTATAATTTTAATAGACGAAAGCACAAACGAAACTGTTGCAGCTGGAATGATTGAATAATCTAAACTATATCCGTATACTCTCTTCCTATTCAGGTGATAAACTATTTGAAATTATGCTGTAATTTGTCATAAAATTTAATAAAAAATAAGCTATGATATCGCAAGAGCACTATAATATCAATTTTAATAACTAAAAATTAGCACCTTAGATATGAAACGTGCTATTCCAAACTTAATTACACTGCTAAATTTATCCTCGGGAGCAACTGCCGCATTTCTATGTTTAACAAATCAGAAATATATTCATATTGCAGCACTCTTGATTATTTTAGCAGCTATATTTGACTTTTTTGATGGTTTTACTGCAAGAATACTTAATACAAATTCTGAATTAGGTAAAAATCTTGATTCACTCGCAGATATAATAAGCTTCGGCACAGCACCAGCTGCCATCGCATTTCAACTCATAGCTGAACAAACAACTTCAAAATTATTACCATTTATTGCTATTATCATTATCCCTTTTTCTGCTATACGATTAGCTATGTTCAACATAGATCCCAATCAAAAAAGTGAATTCCGGGGATTACCTACTCCCGCTCTTGCTCTATTCTTTGTAGGAATAGCTTCCAAAGCGCCTAATAACCATATATTCTCAAATATCTTTTTCCTAATTATCTCAATATTCACTTTATCAATATTGCTCATTACCAAAATTCCAATGTTTTCTTTAAAATTCAAAAATTTTAAATTCAAAAATAATAAACTGCGTTATATTTTTTTATTACTTAGTTTGATAATATTGATATTTTTTAATCTAATTGGTTTTACTTATATAATAATTCTATACATACTGCTAAGTATTATTTACGCCTCAAAAACATTCTTAAACAAAAATAATAAATAGTGTTAAGAATTTGGTAGTTCCATACAAAATAACTATCTTGCAAGAAATTTTCCACAATGGAATTTAAGGTTAGAGATATTGCAGAAGTTAGATTTGATAGAGAAAAAAATATTGTATATATAAATTTCCTTAAAGAATACCTTGCTGATAAGGAAATAAAAGAAGTAATTGATACAATACATAACACTATAAATCCAAAATTTGCAGTAATTTCTGACTTTTCTAAGGTTATTTTTCTCACCCAAGAAGCCAGAAAAACTCTCTCTCAATACCGATACGAAGATATAATTGCGGCTTCGGGAGTATTCAAAAATAATTTACAAGCTAAAATAGCTAACTTATTCCTAACTTTTAATAAACCCAAATATCCTATTAAATTTTTCTTTTCAAAAAATGAAGCAGAAAAATGGATATTAAATATTCTCTCTGCTCATAAAATCAATAATTGAAATAATCTTATCAAACGAACAATTTTTTCAATAAATTTTAATATATTGATTTTCAATATATTAAAAAAATAAGCTTACAACAAAATTTCCTTTTACCAAAATTAGCTTTATATTAAAAAACTCTTCCCTTAATTTTACCTAAATTAACTTTATTCTTTTACTTTAAATCCAAACTCCAAAATTTTATTTTATGGAATGGATAGTTCCTAATGGAGCTAAAATTAAATATGATGAGAATAAAAACATAGTTTACATGAGTATATTTAAAGAATACTTTTCAGAAGAAGCTGCTATAAAACTCATTGAAAGCATACACAATAAAATAAAACCGAAATTTGGCATATTAGGCGATTACAGAGAAATATATTACATAACACAAAAAGCAAGAAAAATTATGGCTGAATATCATCATGAAGATGTGATAGTAGCGGCAGCAGTTGTGGGTAGCGCTTTACAAGTTAAGTTTGGGAATCTATTTCTAAAATTTTCTAATCCAAAATTCCCTACAAAAATATTTTTCTCTATTGAAGAAGCTGAAAAATGGCTATTAGAAGAAATAGGCGTTAATAAACAAAAAAATAAACAATAAAATTTTATAATTTAATTCTACGCACAACTGCAATATCAATAAAAAAGTTTCTATTAAAAGTACCTAAAACATTCTCCTTTGCAGTACTAACCATACCAAGCTCATAACCAAATGACAAATTAAAACGCATTTTCCTATTTATCGAGTGTAATAAATAAACAGCAAAAACAACGCCAGCATCAATCCTATTATATGCAAAATTAGTATCCGCTTTCAAATACATCTGATCCCGTAGAATAACATGAGTTTTTCTATATCCTTCCAATTGTTCTCCAGATTTCCAATAAGCCAAATACGGCGCTAAGGATAAAGCAAAAACATTCTTTTCAAAAGGATTTAAATCTATCTTGCCAGCAAAAGAAGCCAAAAAATAATTATAACGTTTATAACCATATATGTAAGTTTGGTCATATTTAAACCCCTTTTGTGTATATAAACAGTTGATTTTTAAAGATAAAGCTTCTGTAAAATATAAATCTCCATCTATACCATAATTAACACCGGGATATAATTTCAGATAATTTTTAAATTGACTATTAAAATTTGGACTATCAAATTTTACAGTTGAAAAATTAACACCGCCCTTTAATCCTAACCAAAACTGAGAATATGCGGCAATAGGCAATATCAAACTTATAATCAAAACATTTAGTTTCATTGCTATATTAACCAAAAATTACTTTATAACTCTTATATCTACCCTTATACCACCAACCGCCAGGAACAACACGCCAATGTGCTAATGCTTTCGGGGAAACTATCTGTTTTTTTCGTATCCACTCCGTTATTAAAGTTCTAATATCTTTTTCAGACTTTGATAATATTCTTTTAGGGATTTCTTTTTGCGGAATACCTACTCCCTCAATAATATGTCCACCACCTCCTATTGCTCTATATGAGTTTATTGCAATACGATAAGTCTTATTCGGATCAAAAGGCTCTCCATTAGCCATCCTTAAAATATTTATTCTACTACCGATAGGTTTACGAATATCCACCTCATATATTATTCCAGCCGCCGAAGAAAAATTATAATACTTTTCAGCCAAAATTAACTCGCCTTTATAATTCACCTTAAAATTCAATAGAAAATCATTCTCGTTCTCCATTGTATTAAACCATAAACCATATGAAAACTCCAAATATTTTTTTATTTCATAACCTTTCAACCAAATTGTATAAAGTAAATTCTCAAATTTATATAACTTAAACATATCTCTAATAAAAACAGGACCTCTTTTTACCTTAGTATCAAAAGAAAGCGGCGCAGCAAATGATATATCTGCACCAGTAATATCCATCTGTATGCTATGAATTAAGTCCACAAAGGCTGAATCGCTAAACAAAGCCTCACGAGAAGAAATTGTACGAGTAAAATAACCAACTGGCTCAGAAAGTTTATTACGTATTATACTAATATAATGTCCAAATTTACGTTTAAATTCGGTATGAGTTTCACAAAAATTCATCTCCAAGTTCAAACCTGTAATATCCAATTTCTTCCATTTTCCAATTTTCTTATCATAAACCATCTTTACATTGACCACTGATACAAAATTAGCCAGACTTTGTGGATTAAGTATCAAAACTTTCTCTTTATCAACATTTTCTACAATAAAAAAATTCTCCTGATGATCGTGTCCCGCAAAAATAAAGTCAAATCCAGGTATTTGACGAGCAACTAAAACTGTGGCATTTTCATTTTTATACGTATTTTCGTTTTGTCTATTGTATGTATAATCAACACCTGCATGAAAAAGACCTACGACAATGTCAGGTTTTTCCTTTTCTTTAATAATTTTCATCCATTTTTCTGCTGTTTGTATCATATCCTCAAAACACATATTTTCCCAAAGATGTTCAGGCAACCATTTAGGGATTGCAGGAGTAATCAATCCCATAACTGCAATCTTAATCCCTCGCCGTTTAATTATTGTATAAGGCGAAAAATATGGCTCCCCAGTTCGTTTATCTATTATATTTGCAGCCAACCATGGAAACTTGAATTCTTTACGAAGTCTATCGTAAACTTTATGCCCAGTTGCAATATCATGATTTCCTATACATGCAGCATCATATTTCATATAATTCATAACCTGAGCAATAAGATGCGTCTTTTGTTCATCACGCTCATACTCAATATTTTCATAATAAACCAAAGGCTGTCCTTGTAAAACGTCGCCATTATCAAGCAAAATTACTTCTTGATGTGGATTTTGACGTTGTTCATTTACATAAGTATATATTTGGGAAAGAGAAGAGGTTGTCAATACGTCCTCTACAAAATCAAATTGAAATACTGCACCATGAATATCGCTTGTAGCAATAAATTTGAGAGTTAGTATGTCATTAGAACTTTGCGACATATATATTTATTTCCAAAACAACAAAGGTATAAAAAAAATTCACATTTTTATACTCAAAATTATTTTACCTATAATATAATTGTATGGTAAAGGCCCAAACTGCCTTGAATCATTTACATTATATCGCATATCATTAAGTAAAAAATAATAGTTATTTTTAAAAATGAAATAATTAACTTTTTCAAAAGCTAAATTTTCATAATTTTTTAATAAAATTCTATATTTCGAAAAAGCTTCTGCATCGTTATTATAGACTTTCAACCCCTTAAAAGGGCACACAAAAGGTCCAAAAAAATAACCATTCCACTTAAAACGAAACGAATATGGATATATTTTTTTATCATAAAAATCCTTAGGAATGACAACTTTATACAACCTAATTTTAGAAAAATCTAACTGCGATAAATATGATTGTGACAGATGGTAAATATTTGGAGCAATACCCTGTTTTTGTATAAAATTCTGCAACGATTGATCTGAACATATTAGCGAATATAAAAACTCACGCTCAGAAATATTTTTTTCCTTCACTCCGTTTATATAAGCTATTCCGCCTTTAATAAGAATAGTATCTCCGGGCAGACCTATAACTCTACTAACATAAATTTTATTAGTATAGGGGTCGCGAAAAAGAACTAAATCATAACGCTTAGGTATATGGGTCTTATAAATAAGAAAAAGCAGACCATCTGGCCGGATATAAATACCAAATTTTATAGATAATATAAAAGCCATTATAAAAGCCAAAATATAGGATATGAAATTTTTAAATTTAATCTTTCTCATCATTATCAACTGGCTGACAATCAAATTTATACAAACGTTCTCGTATCTCTTTCGGTATAACAGCTTTATTTACTAAAATTGAAATTGTTTTTAGCATAAAATAATCACTTGACATATAAAGATATCCTTTTAAGGGTCCGATTGCTCCCCAAGAATTTTTTACATAAAAATAGAACTTTTTATCTTTCTGTGCCAAGCCAACAATATGCATTAAATGATCATCTTGGGTTTTGTGTCGTTCATATAAAATTTGTCTATATTTCACAAAACTAAACTTTTTAGCCTGTTGTTTCTGATAATCAGTTAAATAGGCTACTGCCTCGCTTTGATTAAATCCCGGTTCAGTGACGTCTCCGTCCCATATAAATGAATAGCCTTGTTTTAAAGAATTTAACGCTATATTATACAAATTTGATAAAGGTATATTCCAATATGCAGCTTTTGCCCAATTATCTGGTATCTCTAAAACAAATGGATAATAATAATTACTTTGTCTAAAAGAAGTAAACTCAAAATATTGATTAGGATCAAAATGTAAAATGTTGAATAAAAAATACTTTGGACTTATTTTCTTTCCATTATAAATAATCTTCTGTGGTGGAACCGGCATATATTTATTCAGTATTTTTTTATAACCTATCAGCCAATTATCTGGTACAGTATCCATTGTTAAAATAGAATCCAAATATTCTTTTAACTGCTTTATCAATTCCTCATCGCTTGAAATGGTAAAAGGATAATCCTTTTCAGGAACTATTCCATACTCACGCACTATATTTAACACATCGTGTCCTAAGCCGCCTGTACTAAATTGAGTTTTACCCTGCCATCTAAGATATTCAATAGCTTTTTTTATATAGCTGTAATAGAGAACATACATTTCAGAGAGGTCAAATTTTTTTCCTGTAATTCTCAGTGCCTCAGCTTCTATAAACGAAACAGTAGAAAAAACCCAGCAAGAGCCTGTTCTCTGCTGATCTTTCACAGAAGTATGAGGAACTAAATTCTTAATGACAAAACCATCATAATTTTGAGCAAAAACTAATGATGGTAATAAAAGTAAACTGATAATTATTCGCTTCATGGTCTTGTTTTTTCTACAAAATTATAATTGAATACAAAATTTACAATAAAGTTGGCAATTTAATAAAGAAATTTTTATATTGGTATCGGAATGCACGTAGTTGTGGTCTAACTACGTTCAGGATGTATGCACGGGGTATATTCCATTTTTTATACTATTTCTGATTATTGCAGCGGAGCTTACCACATTCGGAAGTTAAAACCTGATAATGAACGCCGTTTTTTATCTCCAATGTAAAACTATCAAAAGGTACATTCAAGATTATTTTAAGGCTATTGAACTATGGGGAAAAACATTCCGGATTTAAAAAAGGATATCCAAAAAGTCAAGAATATGATAATTTATGACATTTAGAAAGAATTTTTTCTTACGAAAAAAATGAAAATAAAAAGGGCGCCTTTTTAGGCGCCCCTTTT